>NZ_AJTN02000205.1 GCF_000305495.1 Peribacillus psychrosaccharolyticus ATCC 23296
TCCTTCCAAGTCCAGACGATGAGGAGTCGATAAAGGTTTTAAATAATCGGCTGTGCGAGTTTACTACGGATCAAGATGTTTTAGCTATGAATGAACACTTTATTAAGCATGCATCAAACAAAGTGTTGGCGAAGCATGTGGTATATACGAATGGAAAGTCAATTGAGGATGTTGCGGATGAAATCATGTCTTCGTTTCATAAGCAAATGTAAATGCTTTCTCTGCTAGAAGGTGTAGAATAGGAAGATAAACAGGCTATACTCGTTTATTGAAGTAGTTTCTGTAAATTCATAATGGAGGTCTGCTGCATCATGAAAGAGAAATTCTTAATCTGGGATTTAGACGATACGATTATTACCACGTATCCGGAATTTGAAAAATCAAATACGCTTTGTGCTGAGATTATCTCAAGGGAGTTGTTTGGTGACGTCCTTCAGGTGAATGATATTTTAAATCGACAACGTATGATTGATATAAGTTTAATTGAAAAATATGGTTTTTTACCACCGAGATATGAACAAAGCTGGTTAACTACTTCTGCAGAATATTTTAAAGAGCACGGAATGATGTCGAATGATGCTCTTCAACAAGAAATAAAGGAAGTTGTTCAGGATATCTATATCCGGAAGTATGAAAACGTACCGGGTTCAGTCGAGGTAATCCAACAGCTTAAGAATGAAGGATATTCGATGGCTATCTTAACAGCAGGTGACGAAGCGGTACAAAAAAGAAGAATTGAACAATCTGGTGTCGCGGAGTTTATGGATGAAACATACGTATATCCGTATAAAACACCCAGTACCTTGCGTACCGTTATGGATAGACATGGCCATAATGAGTATGCCATGATTGGAAACTCGTTAAAGAGTGATATTTATCCTGCTCTAGAGAACGAAATTATGGGGATTCATGTTGTGAGAGACACTTGGCAAGCAGATCATTATGAAATTGATCTAGCTCATCCCTTATACAAACCAGTTCAGGACCTATCAGAAATTCCAAACGTTCTTTCAGAAAGTAAGGAATTTACATTTAAATAATAAAGTTGCTTTGGCAGCTTTTTTATTTATGGGATTAAAGTATCTGTTACAAAGTAGGTTTATACTGGTGTAATTACGTAAATGTTCCTATATGTCACCTCATTTAATTAGTATAGTATTATAATATGAATTTCCTGAATTCCTACTATATAAAATGAGGTGTGTTTGTTTGAAAAAGAACGTATATTTTGTTATAGCTATGCTTGTGTTACTCGTATCAACCGTATTTGTCGCTCCTTCTCAATCAGAAGCTTTGAGCGGAAATGAACCAACCTACACCTATTGGATGCAAAAGGGAAATAAAACGTATAAATCTACATCGTATAGCCAGTGGAAAAGTCAAAAAGGAACAGTTGTTGGAGCAGCTACTATGAAGAAGAAGTACTCAACGAAAAGCGGCTGGTCTATTACTGCAAGTGCAGGGATCCCAGTTAAAGCAATTGAAGTAGGTCTTGAAGGGAATCTAACAAAAGAATCGACATTATCTACTACGATTTCTAAAAAAATTCCAAAGGGAAAAACCGGGGTATTCCAAATACGAAATCAATATAAAACCTATAATGTTAAAATGGAACAATGGTTTAGTATGGATGGAAGAAAATCGAAAACTGGGAAAGTTAAAACAGTTACTGTTAAGAAAAAAACAGATATTCAAGGTAGAATCATTCTAAAATAATTACATAGATTAACCAAGAGGATGGTGAATACGGGTCATACCGAATTTGCTGTCCTCTTTATTTTCGAGAAAGGTTTCCCTGCTTCTGAACAGCGGGTATAGAGAATGAGGGAAGTCATGTTACATATAGTCGCATAGGAGGAAGTAGTATGAAATGGAAGGATAGGCAAGCAAGCTCAAACGTTGAGGATCGGAGAGGGATGAGCGGTAAGGGCATCGCTGGAATCGGCGGCGGTCTTGGCTTAGTGATTGTAATTATTGTTACTCTACTTGGAGGAGACCCAGGTGAATTATTAGGAAATATCGGCTCTACTGATCAAAACAACAGCGCACCATATGAGGAAACGCAAGAAGAAAAAGAGCTTGCACAATTTGTTTCGGTAGTACTTGCGGATACGGAACGAGTTTGGACCGAGGAATTTCGTGAACAAGGATTAGAATATAAAGAGCCAAAGCTGGTATTGTACAGCGGTAGTGTTGATTCTGCGTGCGGAACAGCTGGTTCATCTGTTGGACCCTTTTACTGTCCAGGGGATATGAAATTATATATCGATTTAAGTTTTTATCAAGAACTGAAAAATCAATTTCAGGCACCCGGGGATTTTGCTATGGCATACGTCATTGCCCATGAAGTCGGCCATCATATTCAAACTCTTCTAGGGACATCAGAAAAGGAAATGCCGAGTCGTTCGAGTGTGAGTGAAAAGGAATACAATAAATATTCTGTGCGATTAGAATTACAAGCTGATTATCTTGCAGGCGTTTGGGCAAATCATGTACAGGGCGAAAATCTTCTCGAAGAAGGTGACTTAGAGGAGGCACTGAAAGCTGCGAGCGGCGTGGGTGATGATACGATTCAAAAGAGATCCCGTGGTTATGTTGTCCCAGACAGCTTTACGCACGGAACCTCTGAACAAAGAAAGCGTTGGTTCTATAAAGGTTTCCAAAATGGTACAATAAAGGGCGGAGATACGTTTAATACAAGTGACTTATAAAAGCTTGACGAGTAAAGCGCGAGGATAAACCATCACAGGTTATATCCTCGCTTTTAATTTTTCTTAATCAGTTTAACTAGATGGAAAGCCTTTTCCACCTAACGGAATCAGCGTATTTATTCTTTCCATTCCAGTAATGAGTGGTCTAGCACGTGTAATTAATGTTTGGGTTGCTTCCTTAGTAAGAGAGGACTGATGGGCTTCTTCATTACTCCAGACTTCATAAACAAATACAGAATGAGGATCGTCATTAGAAATATTCACAAGATAAAGTTCACACTCATCAAGACTTTTCAGAGATTCGGCTGCTTCCAACAAAATATCTACCATTGTTTCACGTTTGCCTTCTTGTATCGTAAATTTTCCAAATAAGCTAAATTTTTTCATTCATCATCTCCTTAAAATTGTCATCTTATACTAGTTCAATTATGAACCCCATTTTTCCTATTCACACCATAAAAAAAATGGGACTTTATTTCGTTTCAATTATGAAAATATTCCTAGGATGTTAATAAGGGCTTTGTAAAGGGAATAATTTGATATATAATGGAGGTAGGTATAATTTTTCGTTTTTTTGTGCATGAATGAATTGTTTGCAAGTCCATTTATAGTCATTAAACGGCAAAAAAATACTATGATGATTTACTGATTATTTTTTTTGTTACCTATAAAGGGCTGGTTAAGCATCATCAATGTGCTTTAAATGGAACATTTCGCAGTTTATCTATGGAATTAAGGTAAAAGTAGTGGAATTGGTTTTTCAGTTTGGTATAATAAAGTGTGCTAAACATTATTAAGGGGGATTATTATTTCCATGTCAATCGAAGTAGGCAGTAAAGTAACAGGTAAAGTAACGGGTATCACTAATTTTGGTGCGTTTGTAGAACTACCAGGAGGCTTAACCGGTCTTGTGCACATTAGTGAAGTAGCCGACAGTTATGTAAAAGACGTTAATGACCATCTAAAAATAGGCGACCAGATTGAAGTAAAAGTAATCAGCGAAAAAGATGGTAAAACAGCCTTGTCGATAAAAAAAGCAATTGATAGACCTGAAGGACAAACTTCTTCTTATTCCCAACGTCCATCACGTCCGGGAAGACCAGGAGACAGCCGTTCTAAAGATGTTCGTTCAAAAGGTAAGTTCCAACCAAAAGAGAACTTTGAAGATAAAATGCTGCGCTTCTTAAAAACAAGCGAAGAGAACTTAACAACTCTTAAACGCAGTACGGAAACAAAACGCGGCGGCAGAGGCGGAAGACGCGGCTAAGCTGTCCCACCAAAAACAAACCTGGTTTATACCTGGTTTGTTTTTTTTTGTTTTACAAGGAGGAAACAACGGTTGCAAATAGAATGTACTAGCTATAGGCTTTTAAGGAGGAGGTTTCATGGCTCCAAAAGAAGTAGTAGAGGTTCTGGCAATTGGATGTGTGAGTATTTCATTCATAATCCTCTCATTCTTACTAAAAGGCAACTGGCGTACAATAAGCCGGTATTTAGCTGTAATGACTCTTATGATGTACTGTGTTTTTTATGTAGTTCATCCTTTATGGATAGATACTCAAATTGATAAGAAAGTGAACTTATTAAGACCGTACCTGTTAGAACATTATCCCGATGGAAAATGGGTAATAACAACAGTTCCACATCGTGAAGATGATTATAAGAGTCAAAACCCCTATACGATTAGCGTGACTTTTGAAAGCGAACCGGAAGCTACTTATTATTATAGGGTAAAAGCAAAGGACAAAATCTATCAAAGTGGTTATTCAAAAGAAAGTGGGTCAGAAGACTTTAAACATTTAGAAAGATGGGATGAATAATAGGACAGTCATACCTATAAAATTTACTGAATTATCAATAATCTGTTAATCGTTGGCGAGCAAATAGTATTTTATAACCAATGGAAAAAAGTAAATAGTCTGGAGCTGATGGATTTGTCAACGGTGTTATACCGAAAAGCGGATACAAGGGATCTCTCACCATTATACGAGTTAATGGTCCAATACATAGTAGTCTTTTATAAACAACCCGAGCCCGATGAAACAGAATTAAAGCAGTTGATTACTCATCTTTTAAATAATCCAGCCACCGGAATACAATTTGTCGCAGAAAAAGATGGAAAACTGATTGGTTTTGCCACATTATATTTCACCTTTAGTACGCTTCAGGTAAAAAGAGCTGCCATTTTAAATGATCTATTCGTTTTAGAATCCAGCCGAGGGGAGAAAGCAGGACAGGAATTGTTCACAACCTGTTTAACGCATATCAGGGAGCAGAAATTTGCTTATATGACCTGGGAAACAGCAAAAGATAATCAAATCGCTCAAAGTCTATACAACAAAATGGGTGGAAAAGAATCTGACTGGATGGTCTATGAAATAGAATAAAAAGTAAAGTAGTTCTGTATATCTTTACGACCAAGACAAGCCTGCTACATCTGGGTTTGTCTTATTTTAATTTAAATTAAAGTGGAAAGGACTCTGCTAACTAACATTCAAACTATGCTATACTTGAACAACTAACTTGAATATATTGTATTATTTAAAAAATTTTTACAATTTCTATAAAGTTCTCAATTCACAAATTTGTCCGGGAAAGGAGTTAAAGAGTCTCAATGAAACTTCTATATAGGCCATTTATACAGTACAGGAAAGCTGTATAAGAATAGTGATTGACCTTCGGTTTTAGGTTATTGGGCATATGTTGGAAGTCAAAGGAGATGAAATTTTTTGAAGATTATTGATACACATTGTGACGCGCTTGTACGTTTATGGAATAAGCCTAAAGAACTGAGATTTAGTGATTCACAAGAGCTTCATACTAATTTAAGCCGCTTGCAGGCCGGAGAAGTGTCTGCGCAATGCTTTGCGATCTTTGTTCCAGCATATATAAAAACTGAACAAAAATTTCAAGTTGCTTTAGAGCAAATTGATATCTTTCACAAAGAAATTTTGGCCAAACACTCAAATGTGAAACATATTACCAGTTGGGACGATTTTGATAATCTCAAACCCAATGAAATCGGTGCGATGCTAACATTAGAAGGTGCAGATGTTATTAGTGATGATTTGACTAAATTAAGAATCCTCTATCATTTGGGCATTATGTCAATTGGGTTAACATGGAACGGGGCTAACCTCTGTGCAGATGGAGTACAAGAAAAAAGAGGAGCGGGCTTAACGGAGTTAGGTGAAATGGTTGTTACTTTAAACAATCAGGTGTTCGTGCAGACTGATGTATCCCATCTAAGTGAAAAATCTTTTTGGGGTGTATTGGAACTTGCGGACTATCCCATTGCTAGTCATTCTAACTCTAGGGCTCTTTACGACCATCCTCGTAATTTATCTAATCAACAGGCAGAAGCTCTTTTTAATCGGAATGGTTTTGTAGGCATCGGATTTTACCCTCTTTATTTAAAAGTTGAAGGTATGGTCAGCATTGGAGATTTGATTACTCATATTGATCAATTCTGTTCGATCGGAGGAGTAAATCATATTTGCTTAGGCTCGGACTTTGATGGAGTGGAGGTCACCATTAAAGATTTAGAGAACTCAGCGATGTATCAAAATTTAATTAACGAACTATTAAAGCATTATAAGGAAGAGGAAGTTAAAGGTTTTGCTTATCATAACTTTCTTAATCATCGGCCAAATTTAATAAATATACCATGAAAAAATAACTGAAAATAATAAAAGTGCAAAACCGGAATATACCAAAGGAAGCGTTAGACTAAAGGAGGTCAATGGATAGGAAGTTGATTCCTGCTTTTTTCCTTCAATCTCTTCCAGCACGTGATTCATTGGATTTATCTTTCTGAAAAATGTTCTGAAACTTCTGATTATGGCGTTGAAAAAACCGCCTTGGATAACTAGCATTGCGGCGCCAATAATTGTTAACAGCAATGAAAAATTAAAAAGTGTATTGATCCAAACCAGTAGGCTGAAAGAATGAGTAAAGAGGGATACCAAAGTTGATACAAAAAGGGTTCCGCAAAGGATATAGATATAACGAAGCATGGTAGACAACTCCTAACCCGTAATATCTATGATTATAGCATGTAATAATTACTAATCTTTATAAATCTCTCTATTAGGCTTATTTCCTGCAAGATATCACCATTTATTTTTGGAAGGGGAGATTTAATTGAGTAAATATGTAATGATAAAGCTTTTTATGTTATTTACACTAGTTGGTCTGGTACTTACTGGATGTAATTTCAGCTCATCAAAGGATACTACTTCAGAAAATGATGAAAACTCGAAAACAACTAAAGCAAAGCAAGTATTGAATATGGTCGAAGCTTCTGAAATCCCAACGATGGATTCTTCTCTTGCTCATGATAATGTTTCATTTACGGTGCTCAGCAATGTTAATGAAGGTCTCTATCGCTTGGGAAAAGCGAGTGAGCCTGAGCTGGCAATGGCTAAGGATGATCAGGTAAGCGAAGATGGATTAGTGCATACCTATACTATCCGTGATGCAAATTGGAGTAATGGTGATCCGGTTACCGCTGCTGATTTTGTTTTTGCGTGGCAACGGGTATTTAAAGAAACAGGTCAATATGGCAGTATGTTTGAAACGGCAAATATATTAAATGCAAGCGAAATTGTAACAGGAGAAAAGCAGGCTGACACCCTAGGAGTAAAGGCTCTTGATGAAAAAACACTTGAGGTTACCTTAACCACTCCGAATGCATTACTTGGCCAATTATTAACCTTTCCAACCTTCTTACCTCAAAATCAGAAGTTTGTGGAGAGTCAAGGCGAAAAGTATGCCTTAGAAGCTGATAATCTATTATACAATGGTCCATTTATCCTCTCAGAGTGGAAACATGATGCGAGTTGGAAGTATCAGAAAAACACTAAATATTGGGATGCTGATACGGTGAAATTAGATGAAGTGAATGTATTTGTGGTGAAAGAAGCTGCAACCCAGTTAAATCTTTATGATACAAATAAGGTCGATAGTATTAATCTTAGCTCAGCTTCTGTGGATCAGTATAAGGATGACAAGGATTTTATTACACTAGCAGATTCAGAAATTTTCTTTCTGCGTTTTAACCATAATCATAAAGCTTTAGGAAATAAGAATATCAGACGTGCGATAGATATGAGTTGGGATAAGCAAGCGCATGTTGATCGTATTTTAAACAACGGTTCTTTAGCTTTGTATGGATTGGTGCCAAAGAATTTCTCTACTTCTCCAACTGGTAAAGACTTCAGAGAACTAAATGGAGAGTTGAATCACGGGGATATCAAGGAAGCGCAAGCGTATCTCGCTAAGGGCTTAAAAGAAATTGGTCAAGATTCAGTGGATATTACCTTGACGGTTTCTGCTGTAGAAGGCAATGACAAAACTGCCGAATATCTTAAAAATCAACTTGAAAAGAATTTACCACAAGTAAAGATAAAACTTAAACTTGTACCTGTAGAACAAAGATATGAGCTTGAATCGGCACTTGAATATGAAATGGTCATTTCAGCTTGGGGACCTGATTATATTGATCCAATGACTTATATCGGGATGTGGGTCACGAAAGGGTCAGCGAATCGTATGGATTATTCTAATCCTAAGTATGATGCCCTGGTGAAGAACATTTCTAGTGAAGAAGATACGACAAAGCGTTATGAAATGATGTTAGAAGCAGAGAAAATGCTTTTTGAAGATGCGGCGATTGCACCCTTATATCAAAGAGGGTTAGCTGTCCTGCAAAGATCAACTATAAACGGCTTAGTTCGTCATCCAAGCGGACCTGATTTTTCCTTTAAATGGACGGAAATAGATGCTGAATAACGCATAAATCATTTTAATTTCTAAAACTAGATTAAGAGGTGAAATGATGAAGACCTATATAGCTAAACGTCTAGGCTATATGTTCATAACCCTGTTTATCGTTGTGTCTATTACCTTTTTTTTAATGCAGTATCTTCCGGGAACGCCGTTTACTAACCCTGAAAAACTATCGGTTGAGCAGTTAGAAGTTATGAATGAAAAATATGGCCTGAATAAGCCTGTCGCCATACAGTATCTCAACTATTTATGCGATCTTGCCAGGGGAGATTTGGGGATTTCTTATCAATATGAAGGACGGTCTGTAAACGAAATTCTCGGGGAACGGATTGGTCCTTCTGTCTTAATCGGTTCTCAAGCACTCATTTTTGGTGCGATCGTAGGTCTGCTGCTTGGGATTATCTCGGCATTAAAACATAATAGCTTTTTAGATTATGGCTCTGTGACGATTGCGGTATTGGGTATGTCGATTCCATCCTTTGTTTTCGCCGCTCTTTTGCAATATTATGTGGGGGTGAAGTTAGGGTGGCTCCCAGCTGCCTTGTGGGAGGGGTATGAAAATACCATCATGCCTTCATTGGCCTTATCAGTTACCGTCATCGCAACGGTTGCACGATTTATTCGAACGGAAATGCTTGAAGTATTAGGTCAGGATTATATTGTGACGGCTAGAGCAAAAGGACTGAGTGAGAAAGCTGTTGTCTTCAAGCATATCATCCGTAATGCGATTATTCCGGTTGTGACGATGCTTGGACCACTTGCAGTGGCGATAATGACAGGGACGTTGGTTATTGAAAAAATATTTACGGTACCTGGCCTTGGGGAGCAGTTTACAAAATCTATTCTTGTTAATGATTATAGCGTCATTATGGGTGTTACCTTAATGTACAGTGCCTTATTTATCGCGATTGTTTTCATCGTCGATATTCTTTATGGACTCATTGATCCCCGTATCAGCATCAAAGGGGAGGTGTGAAGATGAGCAGTTTAAAGCAAGAGGTTGAAGATGATTTATTTGTTCGAGCACCTTTAGAGGAGAAGGTCCTAGAGGATTTTGCTGAAGAACCGGTGACTTTTTGGAATGAAGCGTGGAGAAGGTTGAAAAAAAATCGAGGATCCTTGCTTGGACTGATAACGATCATTTTTCTATCGTTGATGGCGCTATTCGGTCCTGTTATATCCAACCATTCATTTGATGATCAAGACTTAGCTTTATCAAACCTTCCTCCTAAGATCGAAGGACTCGGTTGGCTTGGGTTTGATGGCAGGGATGTGAACGGGAAGGATCAATATGAGGCGCGAGAAGTCACCAGTAATTTTTGGTTTGGTACGGATGAATTTGGTCGTGATCTCTGGACAAGAGTCTGGAAGGCTACCCAGATTTCCTTATTTATAGCGATTGTGGCAGCTGTCTTGGATCTGATTATTGGTGTGGTGTATGGCGGGATTTCGGGATTTTTTGGAGGACGAGTTGATGGATTTTTACAACGTATTATAGAAGTGCTAATTGGGATCCCTAATTTAATCGTCATCATTTTATTCATCCTGATTCTTGAACCCGGTATTACATCGATTATCTTAGCGATGGTGATTACAGGCTGGGTAGGAATGGCCCGGGTCGTTCGAGGACAAATCTTACAGCTTAAGGGCCAGGAATATGTCCTCGCAGCGAGAACGCTTGGCACGTCGAATGTTAAAATCATTTGGAAACATTTACTTCCAAATGTGATGGGAGCCATCATTATTACCCTGATGTTCACCATTCCAACGGCGATATTTTTTGAAGCCTTTCTAAGCTTTATCGGCTTAGGCTTACAGCCGCCACTGGCTTCCTTAGGCGTCTTAATTGAAGATGGCTATAAATCGATGCGTTTCTTCTCCTTTAAGCTACTATTTCCAGCGATTGTGATCAGTGCGGTAATGATTAGCTTTAATTTATTAGGTGATGGGCTCCGTGATGCACTAGATCCTAAAATGAGAAAGTAAGAGGGGAGATCAGTATGGAGAATCCGACGTTAAAAGTAGAAAATCTTCATGTTTCCTTTAAAACGCATGATGAAGCGGAAATCAAGGCAGTTCGTGGGGTTAGCTTTGAACTTGTAAAAGGGGAAACGTTAGCGATAGTCGGTGAGTCTGGTTCCGGAAAATCAGTGACCGCAAAAACCTTGATGAGACTATTACCTAAGCAGAATAGCAGAATTACCGAAGGGGAAATTTATTATGAAGAAAAAATCTCTTAACCTACTCAAATAAAGACATGCAAAAAATCCGTGGTTCAGAAATATCGATGGTTTTTCAAGATCCAATGACCTCTCTTAATCCGACGATGAAGATTGGTAAACAAATCATGGAAGGGTTAAGAAAGCATCAGGGACTTGGGAAAAAAGAAGTGTTTACTAAAACTACCGAGCTACTAGAGCTTGTTGGGATTCCCAATGCAGTCGAGAGAATGGCAGACTTTCCTCATCAGTTTTCAGGTGGAATGAGGCAGAGAGTGGTGATTGCGATGGCATTAGCTTGTAATCCGAATGTTTTGCTTGCAGATGAACCAACCACAGCCCTTGATGTAACCATCCAAGCACAGATTTTAGATTTGATGAAAGATTTACAGAAAAAAACGGGAACCGCGATAATTTTAATTACCCATGATTTAGGGCTAGTCGCTAGTATGGCGCAGCGAGTTGCTGTGATGTATGCAGGCGAAATAGTCGAAACAGGCTTAGTCGATGAAATCTTTTATGAGTCGAAGCATCCCTATACACGAGGATTATTATTGTCGATGCCAAAATTGCATGCAAGCCGTTCAACAAGATTAATCCCCATTCCTGGAACACCACCTGATTTAGGTAGATTATCAGAAGGCTGCCCTTTCGCAGCTCGCTGTCCCTATGTAATGAAGGTTTGTCACAATCATAATCCTATTAGAACTCAGGTATCCAAAACACATACCGTTTCATGCTGGTTAGAAGATGAGCGTGCACCTCGAGTAGAATGGCAAGGTTGAGTAGTAGGAGGCATAATCGATGAGAGGAAAAGAAAAGATTATAGAGATTAAACATTTAACAAAGTATTTTGATGTTGGTAACGGAAAAGTATTAAAAGCAGTAGACGATGTGTCTTTTGATATCTTTAAAGGGGAAACACTGGGATTAGTAGGTGAATCTGGATGTGGGAAATCGACAGCTGGTCGGACAATTATTCAATTATATCAAGCCACATCAGGCCAAGTTATTTATGATGGGGAGGATATTAGTCAAAAAAAATCAGCTAAAGAAAGTAAAAAGCTAAAGAAGAAGATGCAAATGATTTATCAGGACCCATACTCTTCTCTAAATCCCAGAATGACGGTACATGAGAGTATTGCAGAAGGGATTAACAATCACGAGGAGCAGCTAAGTCAGCGGGAAATCGAGAGCAGAGTCTATGGTTTGCTTGAATCAGTAGGATTAACAAAAAAACATGCAAATCGGTACCCCCATGAGTTTAGTGGTGGACAGCAGCAACGTATCGGAATCGCTAGAGCGCTTGCTGTAGAGCCAGAATTTATCATCGCTGATGAGCCAATTGCGGCATTAGATGTTTCTATTCAAGCGCAAATCGTTAATCTTATGCAGGATTTACAGCTAGAAAAAAATTTAACTTATTTATTTATCGCACATGACTTATCCATGGTAAAGTACATCAGTGATCGTATTATGGTTATGTACTTAGGATCAATGATCGAACTCGCTGCTAGTGAAATATTATATGACGAACCTCTTCACCCGTATACTCAAGCTCTTCTCTCGGCCATTCCTATTCCAGATCCGAGGATGGAAAGAACGCGAGAACGGATTATTTTAAAAGGGGACGTGCCAAGTCCAATCAATCCTCCAAGTGGCTGCCGCTTCCGCACACGTTGTCCGAAAGCAATGCAGGTTTGCTCCGAAGCCGTGCCAAGGTGGCAAGAGGTTTCTGAAAATCATTTTGTCGCATGTCATTTATACGACCTAGAGTATATTAGTTTAGTTGTCGATTGAATACCTGCCTAACCGATTCAAGTGGCTATCCATACAGAATCATTTAATAGGAGTTTTCAACCGTTTTGACTTAGTAACTGAGTTTCCAAGATAATCTGATAGTATTGGTAAAACGATAAAAAGAGACCTTCCTTTATTTTAGGATGGTCTCTTTTTTCATAACTACAAATCATTTAATCTTCTAGAAAGTTTAAGGTTAACGGGTTTGTTGTTATAATACAGTGATTAGTATAAGTTAGAAAATATGACAAGTCCTTTATTCATAATGATTATATTGATATAGTACAGGAGTGTAAAATTATTGAACTATTCAAAATATTTATTGATTTCAGCTATAATGAGTGCTTTAATGGTAGTAGAAATTGGACTTGTCAGATAGGTGATAACTTAAAGTAGGTGACATGCATGGTCATTGAGAAGCTGGAAATAAAAAAAGTATCAGATCGTGTTGGGGAGCAGTTAGAAAAAATGATTATCTATGGAACCTTTCAAGCAGGGGAGAAGCTTCCTTCTGTACGTGAGCTTTGTGAATTATTTGGCGTCGGGCGTTCTGCTGTTAGAGATGCAATTACCGTTTTAAAAGGAAAAGGGTTCGTTGATGTAAAACAAGGAGATGGCACATATGTATGCGGTTTTGATTCAACGAAGCTTTTTAAGCAGACTAACATACCCGTGGATACTAAGGATTTAACAGAACTATTTCAGGTAAGAAAAATCATGGAGACAGGCATGGTAGAAATCGCAGCGAAGACTCGAAATAATAGTGATATTAGCAAAATGAAGGAAACACTTTCTTTAACGAATGTGAATGGATGGGAAGCAGATTACCAGTTTCATAAGCTAATTGCAGTTGCGACAGGAAATGTTATTTTTATTCAGTTGAGTGAATTTATCTCCGATAGTATGAAACAAACGATGATTGACTTTTATAGGTATATTGAAAATCAAGAGCAAACCATCTTAAAAATTAATCAGCAACATGAACAGTTAGTTTCATTCATAGAGTTAGGCAATGCTTTGGCGGCAAAAGAGATGATGACCGAGCATTTATTGTTTGTAGAAGACTTGTTTCTCCAAAGCCTGAAAAAGGTTCCAAGATAATCAACAAACAAAAGACCAATGGCGAAATGAGTGAGGAGAGCATGATGATAAGTGATTTCAAAGATAAGTTAAGCGCTATTTTTCCAATAGAAAAGTTTTCGGTAGAAGAGGGTAGCCACGACCTAGGAAATCGAGCGGAGGTCACAGTACGACCGACTATGGAGCAGGAAATTGCCGATCTTGTTTCCTTTGCCCATTCAAACGGAAAAAAGTGATCATTGAAGGCGGCGGGACAAAGAAGGGGTTTGGCGGACTGGTGGAACATGCAGATATTTGTCTATCCCTAAAAGACTATAAGGGGATTGTCGAGCATAATCCTGGTGATATGACCATCACTTTAAAGGCTGGTACATCATATTTGGAGGTACAAAACTATCTTGCTGGCTTTAACCAGATGATTTCTCTCGATCCTTTTGCCAATGAGCATACAAGTATCGGCGGGGTAATTGCAGCAAATGACAGTGGTCCGAAGCGGCTTGGGTACGGTTCAGCGAGGGATGCCGTGATTGGTATGCGGCTTGTTTATCCTGATGGCAGTCTTATTCGGGCTGGGGGGAAGGTTGTTAAAAATGTTGCAGGATACGATATGAACAAACTCTTTATTGGCTCGATGGGAACGCTCGCGGTGATATCCGAAATTACGTTGAAATTAAGACCGGTAGCCAACTATCAAAGCCTTGTTTTGATTTCTTTCCCTGCAGGTAATCTAGATGTGATTAAACAGTTTGTTGTGACCGTGCTCGATTCGCTGATGGAGCCTATTACCCTTGAACTTCTTAGCCCAACTCTTGCAGCAAAGTTGACCGGACGCAGGGAGTACACCGCAGCGATCCAATTCGAGGATGTTGAGAGTTCTGTCCACTATCAAACTACCTATCTGGAAAATTTGAAACCTGAAGGGGGCACTTTCACTATCCTCCAGCAGGAAGATGCTAACTTGTTTTGGCAGGCTTTTTATGACTTGTACCCTGGATTGAACGCTGAAAATAAGACCAAATCAGCAGCTCTAAAAGTAGGACTTAAAAATATGGAAGTACTTGAATTACTTGAAGTAACTGAGAGGTTAGAAAGCGGCCAAATACATTTACTTGCTCATGGAGGGCTTGGACATGGGATTAGTCAAGTCTATCTTTATGGTGAATCTGATCGGATTCTCTCAGCGATTCAAGAGATTAGAAAGCTTACCTCAGCTAAAGGCGGGTATGCGATTGTTAAGCATCTGCCATTTTCGGAGCGATTGAAGATTAATATTTGGGATGAAAGCCCTTCTTACTTTTTCTTGCTGAAACAGATCAAAGCAAAAGTTGACCCGAATAACATTCTTAATGAAAAAAGATACGTAGGAGGGATCTAATGACTCAGTCAGCAGTGAAATCCAGTCCAGCATGCGCTGAAACTAGTTTAAGTAATTATTTTGCTAAAGACCATCCGGATGAAAAGAAGTGGGATGATTGTGTCCATTGCGGGATGTGTTTAGAATCATGTCCAACCTATGAAATTACCGGACAAGAGCAGCATTCCCCCAGGGGCCGTGTCCATTTAATCAAAAGCGTGGCTGAAGGGAAAATCGCGTTGAATGAGTCTTTCTCAGATCCCGTTTTTGCTTGTCTCGATTGCCGCGCCTGTACGACGGCCTGTCCAGCGGATGTTGATGTTGGCGGGTTGATTGAAGAGGCGCGCGGGCAGATTCGTCAAGCTATGCCGTTAAAAGGCTGGAAGGGAAACGTTAGTAAATTGTTTTTACAGGGATTATTTCCTCATGAAAATCGTTTGAATACCGTCGGAAGTCTGATCCGATTTTACCAAAAAAGCGGTTTGCAGACTACCATTCGTAAAACAGGGATGATGAAGGTCATGCCTAAGCATTTGGTTGAGATGGAAGCCATTATGCCGAAAGTAAATAAACCGGTTCGAAAGAAGTATAAGAAGGATCAGGTGCTTAAAGCAAAAGGAGAAAGCAAAGCTGAAGTTGCCTTTATGACTGGCTGCATCATGGATGTCATGTTTAGTGAAATTAATGAAGCGACCATTAATGTACTGCGGAGAAATGGAAATGATGTAACGATTCCAGAAAAACAAACCTGCTGTGGTGCCTTACATGTTCACGCGGGAGATCGTGAAACGGGCAAAAAGCTTGCGAAGCAAAATATTGCCGCGTTTGAAACCAGTGAGAAAATCATACTCAACTCTGCCGGCTGTGGCTGCATGATGAAGGAATACAAGGAATTGTTTAAAGATGATCAAGAATGGTACGATCGCGCTGAGGCTTTTTCCGCAAAAGTAGAAGATATTTCGAAATACTTGTATGACACCGGGTATGAAATTCCCAAATCAGAGCTGAATACAAAGATTACGTATCATGATGCCTGTCATTTAGCGCATGGTCAAGGTGTCAGGGAACAGCCGCGGGATATTCTCCTACATATTCCAGGTGTAGAAATGATTCATATGCCAAATGCGGATCGTTGCTGCGGTAGTGCAGGAATCTACAATATCACCAACCCAGAGATGGCAGGTGAGGTTCTAGAAAGTAAAATGGCGAATGTACCTGAAGATGTGGAGATGATCTCGATGGGGAATCCCGGCTGTATGCTGCAAATGGCGATGGGCGTAAAAAAATACGGCAAAAATCAAAAAGTCGTTCATACGGTTCAATTACTCGACTGGGCCTATCAAAAAGAAGATCAGGAGGCTAAGCAATGAAAGGAAAGCAGATTCAGAGTAAAGACAAGCATATTCACCAGTTAGCTGCGATTGTTGCTAATACACGTTCCATTTTGTATAAGAAAGAAGACCTGCTTGCTTACGATTGTGATGGCTTCACCATTCATAAGCATTTACCAAAAGCGGTAGTCTTTCCAAAGAATACAAAAGAAGTAGCTGAATTGGTCCGCTATTGCTGTCAAAATGAGCTTCCTTTTTTAGCTAGGGGTGCGGGAACCGGTTTAAGCGGCGGGGCGATTCCCCTAAACGGAGAGGTCATTATTAGTCTTGTCAAAATGAAAAACTTGATTAGTGTAGATCTTGAAAACAGACGAGCTGTAGTTGAACCTGGTTTCGTTAATCTGAAGCTTACCAACTCAATCTCGGATAAAGGGTATTATTACGCCCCAGACCCGTCAAGCCAATCCTGCTGTACGATTGGCGGCAATGTCGCTGAAAATGCCGGCGGTGCTCATTGCTTAAAATATGGAGTTACTACAAATCATATTCTTGGTCTTGAAGTGGTGGTGCCGACTGGGGAAATTATTGAAATAGGCGATAACGGTATACCGGATGCACCTGGGTATGATTTATTAGGACTCATTACGGGCTCTGAAGGTACACTTGGTATCGTCACAAAAATCACAGTGAGAATATTGAAAAACCCAGAAGCAAAACAGACAGTTCTGGCTTATTTTGATGATGTTACTGATGGCAGTCAGGCAGTGTCTGCGATTATATCGGCAGGCATTATCCCGGCAGCTCTTGAGATGATGGATAAAACAGCAATTGAAGGAGTAGAGGCAGCCGCTTTTCCTGTCGGACATCCGAAGAATATTGCTGCTGTTTTATTAATTGAAGTCGATGGAATTTCGGCAGGAATTGAAGAACAAATTAATCAAATTCTCTCCGTATGCAGGCAGTTTAATGTTCGAGATGTCAAAGTGGCTCAGGATGAACAGGAACGAAGCAGATGGTGGGCGAACCGTAAAACGGGCTTTGGTGCTATGGGAGCCATCTCTCCAGATTATCTCGTACAAGATGGTGTCATCCCTCGCAGCAAGCTTCCAGAGGTTCTCGAGAGGATCAATCAAATTAGTGAACACTCAGGACTCCGGATTGCTAATATTTTTCATGCAGGTGATGGGAATCTGCATCCGCTAATTCTCTTCGATGCAAAAATCCCTGGAGAGACCGAGAAAGCCTTAGAAGCCGGAAGTGCCTGTCTTCAGGCCTGTGCAGAGGTGGGCGGAACGATTACTGGAGAGCACGGAGTAGGAATTGAAAAACGTGAAGAAATGCGGTTTGTTTTTAATGAAGAAGAAATTGCAGCACAAACGACTATCCGCAGTGTATTTAATCCAGTGAATTTACTAAACGCAGGCAAGCTATTTCCCTCACCGGGTAAATGCGTCGAGATTAAAATGGAAAAGAAAGCAGCCATTTTATAAAAAGAAAAATATTTTGAATTATTTTGAAAAATGAGATAAAATAAAAATAGAATTTAATTGAAACGCTGTTTGGTAATAAGAAACACAAAGGAGGATGCAAAATGACGAACTATGTAAGGGCTAGTAGACTTCAGGTTGCCAATGAATTATATGAGTTTATTAATCAGGAAGTCTTACCAAACTCTGGGGTAGAGCGAGAAGTATTCTGGAACGGATTCAGTGGTTTGGTCGAAGAATTGACACCGAAAAATAAGGCGTTACTTCAACACCGTGATGAACTGCAAAACAGAATAAATGAATGGCACCGTAAACATGATGTTCAAGATGCAGCCAACTATAAGGCCTTTTTAAAAGAAATCGGCTATTTAGAAAATGAGGCGGAAGATTTTAAAATCTGCACTAAACATGTCGATGATGAAATTCGCTTTCAAGCCGGTCCGCAGCTCGTTGTTCCAATTAATAATGCTCGGTATGCAATTAATGCAGCCAATGCACGCTGGGGAAGTTTATATGATGCTCTTTACGGGTCAGATGCGATCAGCGAGGAAGATGGAGCAAGTAAAGAAGGCGGGTATAACCCAATCAGAGGACAGAAAGTCATTGAGTATGGCAGAAAGCTGCTTGATGAAGCTGCCCCAATTATTGGAGCGTCACACAGTGAAGTCGTATCGTATACAGTGGTAGATGCTCAGCTTGTCGTTACGTTGGAAAACGGAGAAAACGCTTACTTAGAAAATGATGATCAATTTATTGGATACAACGGTGAAGCAGAAGAGCCGACTGCGATTCTTATCAAACATAATGGGCTGCATATTGAGATTCAGATTGATAGTGCCCATACCATTGGGAAAACAGATAAAGCAGGTGTGAAAGACCTACTTCTTGAAGCGGCAGTGACAACGATCATGGACTGCGAAGATTCTGTTACAGCAGTGGATGCCGAAGATAAGGTGCTCGTATATAAAAATTGGCTTGGGCTTATGAAAGGAGAACTATCAGCAACGTTTAAGAAGGGGAATAAGAACACAACACGGACAATGAACCCAGACCGAATCTATACCTCAGCAACAGGAGAAGAAATGAGTCTGTCAGGACGCACAATGATGTTCGTTAGAAATGTCGGCCATCTTATGACAATCAATGCGGTTCTCGATCGTGAAGGCAATGAGATTCATGAAGGAATACTAGATGGAGTAATGACGAGTTTAATTGCAAAACATACATTACTTGGCACAGGAACTTATCAAAATACGAAAAAGGGTTCAATTTATATTGTGAAGCCAAAAATGCACGGATCTGATGAAGCGGCATTCGCCAATCTGCTGTTTGACCGAATCGAAGACTTGCTTGGTTTGGAACGACATACGATTAAAATTGGCTTAATGGATGAAGAACGAAGAACATCACTAAACTTAAAAGCCTGCATTGAAAAAGTCAAAGAACGGATCGTCTTTATCAATACAGGATTCCTTGACCGGACAGGCGATGAAATTCATACTTCTATGACTGCTGGACCAATGATTCGTAAAGGAAGTATGAAATCGGCTACATGGTTGAAAGCCTATGAAGCATCCAATGTAAATACCGGTCTTGAAACTGGCTTCCAAGGAGTTGCTCAAATTGGTAAGGGTATGTGGGCAATGCCCGATTTAATGGCCGATATGTTGGAACAGAAAATTGCCCATTTGAAAGCAGGAGCAAACACAGCATGGGTACCGTCACCGACTGGAGCCACACTTCATGCGATTCACTATCATCAGGTTGATGTTTCTAAAGTTCAGAATAATCTGTTGTCACAACTAACTGACCGCCGTGATGAGATTCTTGAAATCCCGCTTGCAGGTAAACCCAACTGGAGCAAGGAAGAAATTCAAGAAGAACTGGATAATAATGCACAAGGAATTTTAGGATATGTGGTACGTTGGGTTGAACAAGGCATTGGCTGCTCTAAAGTACCAGATTATCATGACATTGGTTTGATGGAAGACAGAGCCACCCTAAGGATTTCAAGTCAGCATATGGCCAACTGGCTGCACCATGGCATTTGTACGGAAGAACAAGTAATAGAGACAATGAAGCGGATGGCAAAGGTCGTTGATGAACAAAATGCTGGTGATTCCATGTACCGCAATATGGCTGATAATTATGAGGAGTCAGTTGCTTTCCAAGCTGCATGCGATCTTGTCTTCAAAGGATTTTACCAACCAAATGGCTATACAGAACCCATTTTGCATAAACGAAGAATTGAAGCAAAAGAGAAGTTTGGTATTACCATATAAATAGATCAAAGGGCATTCCGTTGTCTGGGATGCCCTTGATACATACTCTTGCGAAAGAAGGGATTTTCATGAAGTTTGTTCGTTTTCGCGTGAACAATACGGAGCATACGGGAGTTTTAGAGAATGAAGGCATTAACGAAATACAAGGGAATCTATTTGAACATTGGACGTATACCGGTGATACGTATTCGATAAAGGAAGTCCAGCTGCTAGCACCCATCCATCCCAATCAAATTATTGGAATTGGTGCGAATTATGTAGGTAATTCAGCTGATTTACCGGAGGAACTACCGGAATTACCGGTGTTTTTCTTTAAACCAGTCTCGTCAGTTATTGGAACAGGGGAAGAAATTGTCATCCCAAAGGGTATTCATGAAGTGAAATTCGAGTCTGAACTAGCGGTTGTAATAGGGAAAACCGCAAAAAACATTGAGGAAATTGATGCGTTAGATTATGTATTTGGCTATACCATTGGCAATGATGTGACCGCCCCGCAATACTTCCATCGTGATGGTCACTGGACGATAGGGAAGTCATTTGACAGCTTTACACCGCTTGGTCCAGTGATTGAAACCGAACTAGACCCGGCTGTTGTACGCGTTGAAGCAAAAGTAAACGGGGTGGAAAAACAAAATAGTCCAACAGAGTGGATGATTATCCCATTAAAAAAATGATAGCCTATTTATCAACGGTTATGACCCTTCAGCCGGGTGATGTCATTTTGACAGGCAGTCCGTTGGGTGCTGAGTTGATTCAAGAAAACGATACCATTGAATGTGTGATCAATGAAATTGGGACGCTGCAGAATAGATTAGTAACAGCTAAGTAAGTTTGGACATGAGGTGAGAGAAATGGAACGGGAAAATATGGTGAAATCGGTAAGCAGAGCGCTCGATATTATCGCCATGATTAGCTTGAAAAAAGGCGGTCTCGGGGTTACGGAAATTGCCAATCAGATGGATATTAATAAAAGCTCTGTGTACCGAATTCTTTCAACATTAGTCCAGTATGGCTATATCGAACAAGATATCGAAACCGGGCGCTATAAGCTTGGTTATGCCTTTTTAACCATTAGTTCAAAACTATTGGAATCGATTGATCTCAGAACTGAGGCAAAACCATACTTGCAGCTGCTTGAAAATGAAACAAATGAAGTCATTCATCTCGTTGTATTTGATCAAGGTGAAGTAGTCTATATTGAAAAACTCGAAGGCAATGAGCTGCTGCGGATGCATTCGAGAGTAGGAAAACGTGCTCCGATGCATTGTACATCTGTCGGAAAAGCGATTCTTGCCAATCTATCAAAAGCGGAAGCAATCGACATTTTGGAGAGAAAAGGGATGCCGCGGCACACAAATGATACGATTACCGATTTAGATGAGTTTTTGAAAGAGCTGGATGCCGTTAGAGAGCAAGGGTATGCCCTAGATTTAGAAGAGAATGAACACGGAATCACATGTATTGCCGCACCTATCTTTGATCATTCAGGAAATGTCTACGCAAGCGTAAGTATTTCAGGAACAACGGAGCGAATGACAAAGGAGCGCCTGAATATATTAAAAACACGAATCATCGAAATTGGCAGCCTAATCTCTAGTAAGCTAGGTTATAAGGAATAAAGGGAGGCGGGGGGAGTTTACCTGTCTCTTTTTTGATGGTTAACAGGGAAGAAGTGTGCGGCCGCCGATGATTCCTAAGATAATACCAATAGTGGTATAGAAGATAGATATGACGATACCTGACAAAAATAGGACAAATCCACTAATAAAAATGATTACCGCTTTTTTCATTTTTCACCTCCTGCTTCGTATTACGAACAACACAGAAAATAGTTACAGAAATACTCATAAGAAAATAGAAAAGAGGAATTCAATGGCTAGCTTAGACGATATTTTTAAAATGGATTGTGCATATCTCTCTACCTTTACTACAAAAATAGACACGTCGTGGGGAATGCTTTTTTATAATGAAAACCAACCGAATTATTATGATGCGAATCACGCTCATATTCAACAAATATGTGATCATCCAAAGTCGGTGATTGATGAAGTTTCTCGATTTTATCAAGATAAAGGAATCATTCCTAGATTCTATCTCTATAATGTGGAGCAACTTCAAGCTTTTATTTCAGATGCGAAAGCTGCTCATTATCGTTATGAAGAGTTCAATAGTCCCGTTCAGCTTTGGAATCATAAAATTATCGAGACCGAGAAGAACAGTAGCGTTACAATTGAGAAGGTAACGGAAGAAAACTTTCATGAAGCCTTGGAGATTGAAGGGAGTATTACGGAATTTGGCGGGATGGATACAATTAAAAAGGTATTTCGAGAACAATTTAATCACCCGGCATTTACTCATTATCTGCTTCGTTATGAGGGAAAAGCTTGCTCAACTGCCTGTATCTTTGTTGATGGTGACCAAGCTCGCCTTGAAAGTGCAGCGACGCTCGAAGCTTATCGGGGGAAAGGTCTTATAGGTGCGATTATTCAGTTTATCCAAAATGAAATAATAAAGCGGGAGATTACGCGATTTTGGGTTTTTCCAATCAATGAAACCATTGAAAAAATTTATCAAAAATATGGTTTTCAAACTGTAGCGAATCTGAAAAACGGCCATGCTTATTTAGAGGGGAAAAGTATAAAAGAAATTCAGGCGGGATAATATATTAAAATTATGATATATCTTTAGTAAAGAGGAAAATCAATGCCCTAGGGCAGTTAGATCGTAAATCTATCTTTTTTAATGTTATTGATACCATATCAAGGAATAAGGAGTATAATATAAATAGGAACTACCTTATATAACTTAAATAAAAGTACTACAAATGGTAGGGGGAACTTTCATGAAAGCTCATGAAATTATGAAAAGTAATGTATTAACTGTCCAGGAAAATGAAACTGTTCGTTCAGTTATTGAAAAATTCTTAGAAAATGGGATTAGTGGTCTTCCCGTTATTAATCAAAAAAATGAAATCGTCGCCTACATCAGCGATGGAGATATTATGCGTTTCATCGGAAAACACAAAGATATCATAGTCAGTTCATTCTTTTTTGTAGATATAATAAGAGGCGATGACGAAGAATTTGAAGAACGAGTAAAAAGAATGATGAAGTTAAATGTAATGGAAATTGCTCAGAAAAAGGTAGTAACAGTTCAATATGATGAAAGTGCAGAAAATATTGCTTCCATACTAGGAAATAAACATATTAAAAAATTACCTGTTGAACGTGACGGGGTATTGGCAGGAATAATAAGTCGTGGAGACGTTGTAAGAAACGCTTTCCAAGCACTATTATAAACTAGTATATGGCCAATTTTTATTGGCCTTTTTTATTGGGGAAAAATTTAAAGAATAAGCATGAATGAGACACTGACCAATACAGATAATAATGCTATAATAGGGTGTTCAGGTAGATAAGTTCTTTTCTTAAAAGGAGTTATTCGATATTTCGCCTGCGCATTATCGGAGGTGTATTAATATGAATAAAAAGTGGACGATTGATAATATTCGTGACTATGTCTCAAAGAATTCAAAAAGTAAATTACTTTCCACTGAATATCTTGGATACTCGCAAAAACTACAGTTTGAGTGTTCATGTGGGAATAAATTTGAAAAGTCTTGGACCAAATTCAAAGGCAGCAATCAGAGAAGTTGTTCAGAGTGCTCAGCACCTAAAGCTTCCCGTTAATATGAAGGCAAGAGCGGTCGTTGAATTCGACCGCTCTTTTTCTAGTCAGCTTCTTTTTTAAAGGACTGTTCATGCTGAAGCAGCCATTCTTTTCTCCATAAGCCTCCAGCATAGCCGGTTAATTTCCCCGTACTGCCAATAACACGATGGCAGGGGATGACAATACTTAATTTATTTTTGCTATTTGCACTTCCAACTGCTCGAATGGCTTTTGGATTCTCAATAGAAGCAGCAAGGTCTTTATAAGAACCTGTTTCCCCATAAGGTATTTTTGTTAAAGCATCCCAGACAATTTTACGGAAGGGAGTGCCTTCCTGAACGTAAGGAAATGTAAATTCTTGACGTTCTCCAGTAAAATACTCAGTAATCTGCTGGTAACAATCGGCTAAGACATTGGGGATTTCACCATTTGTGTCTGGGTCTGTGACGTGCTCAGTGAACATAATAGAACAGATTGCTTCGTCCGTCCCAATAATTTCTATATTCCCAATTGGAGAAGCAAAATGAAGTGTATGTAGTTTATTCATATAATGACCTCCAGAGATAAAAGGCGGCATATGCCTGCCAGCCTTCCCAATTAACAGCCAACTCTTTGGTTTCGTCTATTGTCGGCTTCCGTTCAAGACCTAATTGCTTCTTTAATGCTTGGTGAAGACCCACATCAGAAATGGGAAAGGCGGAAGGAAAATGAAGACATTTCATCATAACATATTCTGCCGTCCATGGGCCAATCCCTTTGTATGTTAGTAAGAAGTCACGGCAGTTTTGTTTCATAAGTAAGGTTTCCTTCGTTAATTCTCCTTCCATCATCGCTTTGGCAATGCCAATGATATAGTCAGCTTTTTTGCTTGTATGAGTATACTTTCGTAGACTGTCCACATCTAGACCAGCTATTTTTTGATAGGAAGGAAAGTGCCAATAAGTACTTCCTTCAATGGTAAGACATTCGCCAAATTCTTCAACTAAATGTTTCTTTAACGTGTAGGCATAGGCTAAGTGGATTTGCTGTCCAAGAATGGCCCAAACTAGCGCTTCAAATAAGTCTGGAATACAGATAATTCGTAAACCACTGTAACTACAGGCAAGGTTTTGTAACACCTTATCTTGAGCAGCCAGGATATAAAAGTCTGCTAAGTTCTGATCCAAGTCAAACCATTCCCAGATATACGCCACGATCCTTTTACGAACAAGTAATGGTTGATTTGAGTGGGGCAGATTTACGATAATTGAAACAAGAGAACAGCTGATTTCTACTAAAATTAGTTCACCGTTCACGTTAAGCAGTTTAGATAAAACGCAATCTTGTATTTTGTGAAGGATCTCTTGCTCAGATCGATTTAAAAAACGAAGGCATTCCGTAAAATTAAATTCTTTAGGAGGAAATATCTCAACTGATTGTTCGTGATTAGTCCATCTCATCAAGAGACCCGCTTATAACCATTCGATATTCGCTGGGCGAACAGTTTTTCACATTACGGAATACTCGATAAAAATTAGATGGACTTTGGAAGCCTGATTCATAGCAAATCTCAAGATTGGACAGCTTTGATGTTTTCAAAAGGTGTGCAGCCTGATCAATCCTAATTTTTTCTAAGAAAGTACGCGGAGTTTCTTTCGTTTCCTGTTTAAAAAGCCGTTCGAGATAATAAGAGCTTACTCCCACATGTTTCGCAACATCCTCTAAACGTACATCTTGTTTTGAATGGGTAATTAAAAAAGCACTGACCCTTCTCACTAGTTCGATATGAGGCGAGTGTTCGACTTCAGGCTGGCATCGTTTACAAGCACGATAACCCGCTTTCTCTACTTCTTCGATATCTGTGTAGAATTCAACATTTATTTTTTTGGTTTCCGTGACCGGCAGGAAGGTCTGCAGTAAATTTTTGTTGTCTTCACTGCAGTAAAAAACAAACCATCGTATTTTTTATCACAAGCTATAATTTTGTCCCACATTTCTTCAAACGAAAGCAGTTCCATATATCCCATCCTTTTTTATCTTATTTTATCAAGAAAATTGAAACGAACTCGTCCTCATTCTTGCTCTTATGGTCCATCGTTTTTCCTAAAATTAATATTTACAAAATATGTATGTTAATGATACTTTAGGAAGAAAGAGAATGGGAGGGAAGTACATGATTAAAAAGATTGCTGAAATTATGTTATATGTGGATAACCAAGAAGAAAGCAAGAATTTTTGGACAGAAAAGTTAGGCTTTATCGTAGTCTCTGACGAAGATAATGGCGAAGGGTTAAGATGGATTGAACTTGTACCAGCGGTCGGATCAGAAACGAGCCTTATCTTACACAATAAAAAAATCATTGCAAAGATGCAGCCAGAGTTAAATTTAGCTACCCCTTCATTAATGTTTTGCACAGAAGATATTGACCATTTGCATAAAGACTATCAAGATAAACAGGTTAAAGTAGGGGAATTGGTTACGATGCCATTTGGCAAAGTATTTAACTTTGCTGATAATGAAGATCACTATTTTGCTGTCAAACAAATCCGAACATAACTAACCACTCTCTGGGTTAGTTATGTTCGCCGGTGAATGAATGTGCTACTATACCTGACTTTTGAACATCCAGCTTGGAGGATCGGAAAGCTACAAAAAACCAGACTACATTGGTGATAAACATAGCAGCACAGATCCCCAAGACACCCCGTAAATCAGAAATAATTCCTTCAATCGAACCTATTGCTATGATAAAGACAAACAGTGCAGTGTGAATGAACAATCCAAATCCGCAGAAGACAGACATAACAAATCTCATTGAATCTACTCCAAATATATATAAGGTTAAAGGCGGGATGTAAAAAGCGAGGATGGAACCAATGGCTGCCCACATCCCGAAAGAGTTAAATGTATTTGCTGCAGAACCTAGGTCCGCGAGAGGGGAAAGTGAAGCGGCAACGATGAAGGAACAAAAGAAGAACGCAGAGAGTAACGTGATAATAACTAACCCACTTTTAATGTTCATATAAAACTGCTCCTTTCAGAGTTAAAATGTTAAATATTGGTTTTTTAATTGTATATCAAATAGTAAGCAAAGTATATAGAGTAGTTATCAATTTGATTCCTATAAACAGGGTAAAAATGGTATAATTATGGAAGTATCACAACAAAGATTGGAGAGATCGCAATGCTGTTTAATACCTTGATACCAATAGCTTCAATAGGTTTACTAATCTTAACCATTTACTGTGGAGTAAAGGTGTTTTCCTACATAAAATCGCTATAAGTATGCTAAATATATGAGTGAGTTTTTTGCTGAGATATATTGAATTCATTCAAGCGAAGGGAGCGCTTCTTATTGTGTACTAGTTTTGTTATTCACGCTGATCAAACAATAATAGGGATGAATTTTGATATTTCGCAAAGACCGATTAAATTGGCATTAATTGATGAACAGTTCATCATTTTTCAAAAGAATGAAGGTCGTTTTCTGCCTGCTTTTGGTTGTACTAAGAGTGGCATCTTTATGAATTTATTAAGCGTAGCACCTAACGAAGCAGGGATCTATCGAAGGGGAAAAAACTGTGTTCATATGATGAAACTATTTTCCGACGTTTTAGCCGAAAAGGTTGAACTATCCAATCTTCAGAAGTATTTAGATGAAACTAAAATCGTGAATGTTCCTAATTATAGTGTGCATAGTATGATTACGGGAAAAAAGAAAACTTTTATTGTTGAACCTGGCAGACCTCTTATTGAGCGAACAAAGAAAGTAGCTGTCTTGACCAACTTCACTTTTTCAACTTTACTCGATGCAGACTATAAAAATGTAAAAGGGACAGGGAGTGAACGTTATAAAAGAGCCTATGAAGAAATCAGTAAAAATGAAGATTCCTTTAGTCTGGAATCAGGATTTAAGGTTCTTCAACAGACTGCTCAATATCAAGGAGATTTCCCTACCCAGCTTTCGATCATTTACATCCCTGATGAAGAAACCGTATATTTCACGGTGAGACGTGATTTCAAAAAAGTGTTTTCTTTTTCCTTCCTTACAAAACAAATAGAAGGTAAGAGTGGATTCCAGACAGATCATGTTTTTAAGCTTTCAAAACAAGGTGTTTTACTTTCTGAGCTTGAGCAGCAGAACGGAGTTAGCACGACATAAAAAAGAAATAGCAGGGAAGTTGGTTTTGGGGTGAAAAGGTATGCTATACTAAAGGGAACCTTTTACCGCGTTTTTACTTTACTTGTACCAGGTCACCTTGTTCATTTATGAACAGGGTTTTTTTTATGTATACAAAAAGACAGATCCTGTATAACAGGATCTGTCTGGGATTAAAAGGTTTAATTAAGCTTTTTGAACGTTAGTTGCTTGGGGTCCACGTTGACCTTGTTCAACTTCAAACGTTACTTCTTGACCTTCGTCTAAAGACTTGAAGCCTTCGCTTTGGATAGCTGAGAAATGTACGAATACATCGTCTCCGTTTTCGCGTTCGATGAAGCCGAATCCTTTTTCTGCGTTAAACCATTTTACTTTACCTTGTTCCATTTTTGTTGCCTCCTAGTGTGTTACCACACATGTTTTAACTATTCTTGCTCAAAGTAACCAATGATACAAAAAGCTTTAACTTTTAGAATACTAGTACTGAACAAAAATAATTCTTCTTTACTATAACAGGTTTTAATAGGAATGGCAAACAAAAGGTGGATAGATTGTTAATAGACTTTGAAGAATAAAAAACTGCATTTTATCTTATTTTCAAGAAAAAGAGAGAGTATTTAATAATTTCGCTCAATGACAAAGTGAGCACGATCACCTCTAAATATAGTCTTGGAATATTCAATCTCCAATCCATCCTCCGTATAGGTGTGTGTCTCTAATAAGAAACATGGGGAACCAGCAGGAATGTCTAGTTTCTCTGAAATTACCTCATCAGCAAGGGTGAGCTCTAAATGTTCAACCGTATGTTTTACTTTCAGATTGAATTGTGATTCAAGCACCTTGAATAACGATTTTTCACAGGCTTCAATATTTAGACCAGGTGTTTTATACCAAGGAAGGTAGGCGATTTCATATTGTAGCGGTATCTCATTGACGTAACGAATTCGTTCGAGCTTATTAACGGGATCTCCGATGTTTTGTCCTAAGAGGTTGGCAAGAAATGAGTTCGCTTCGATAACATTCAAGCTAAGCACTTTAATGGAGGGGTTTTTCCCTTGCATCGTAATTTGTTCGGAAAATTGTTCTACCGTGCTGGTTAGGAATTGTCTTACTTTATTTTCTGAAACAAAGGTCCCTCTCCCTTGGACACGATAAATATACCCTTCCACAGTTAATTGCTGCAAAGCCGTTCGAACAGTGGTTCTACTGACTTTATACGTTTCGCAAAATTCTGCTTCAGTCGGTAATTTGGTATTGGGTTGGTAGTCGCCATTTTTAATTAAATCAATAATAGAATCCTTAATAATGGAGTGTAAAGCACCATCTTTATTCACGGTCTCCAAAGTATTTTCCTCCTAAACTTACGTTACTTATAGATTATCTTGGTTAGAAAAAATAATCAACTTATAATCAAAATTTGTTATAACAAATAAATATATGTATTGATATTTTAGGTATTTGTAATTACAATGTAGATAACAAAAGCAAGAAAAAGTTTTCTGGTTAAAATTTTGAAAATTAAAACAGTTAGAAGGGGGAAGTAAAGATGAATATCTTATTATGTTGTTCAGCAGGGATGTCTACTAGTTTGTTAGTAACTAAAATGGAAAAAAGTGCACAGGAACAAGGAATCGATTGTACGATTTGGGCTGTTGGTTCTTCAGAAGTCAATAAAGAAATGGAGAAAGCAAACGTAATTTTATTAGGCCCACAGGTCCGATATTTATTATCGAAATTAGAGAAGTCAGGAAAAGAAAAGGGCATACCTGTAGCAACAATCAATCCCATGTTTTATGGTCTATGCAATGGTGAAGAAGTGCTAAAACAAGCCATTACGCTGATTAAAGGAGAATAAGGATATGATGACTTTTATCGAAAGATTTATTATGCCCATTGCTGTGAAGGTAGGCAATAACCGTCATCTACTAGCAATTCGTGATGCATTGATTGGAATGATAGCGATTACAATGGTAGGTTCCTTCGCTGTTTTATTTAATAATCTAGGCCAGGTAATCAAGCCCTATGGCAGGATGATGGAATATATTTTCGGACCGGCATGGACAACACTTGGCGGTGATATATGGTTTGGAACGTTTGCCTTTATGACGGTCTTCGCTGTATTTGGTATTTCATATAAACTAGCAAGATCATACGATGATGACGGATTTGAAGCGATGCTCGTCGCTGCAGCCTGTTTCTTCTTGCTTTTACCGCAAGTCGGCAACGTAACGCTAACTGTCAATGAAGAGACGGTTTCAGGCGGTGCCTGGGGCTTCGTAAGTGTGAATTACTTTAATGCAACGGCTCTATTTACGGGAATCATTGTTGCACTTGTTGCAACCGAGATATTTGTGAGACTTGCAAGAGTTAAGTTCTTAGTCATCCGACTGCCTGATGGTGTACCTCCAGCAGTAGCCCGTTCATTTGCTAAGCTTATTCCGGGAATGGCAACGATTTTCATTGCCGGAGTTTTCGGTCTGCTTTTCCGCAAAGTGACGGACGGACAGATATTAAATGACTGGCTCGGTAAAGTCATTGTTTCACCATTACAAAGTGCTGTGGATTCCCTTCCATTTGCGATTTTACTAGTCTTCCTAGTTCACTTGTTATGGATGATCGGCCTTCATGGTCCAAATATTCTTGGCGGAATAACAACACCGTTATTTGAAAGCTCAGGCGTAACCAATATTGATTTGTACGCTAAAGGTGTAACAGACATGAGTGAATATGGTGTCCTTGCTGGATCATTCCTTGATGCTTTCGTTTATCTAGGGGGATCAGGCGCTACACTAGGTCTGATTATTGCGATGATTATTGCTGGACGAAAACGGTATAAACAAATGATTGCACTTGGCGGAGCACCAGGAATATTTCAGATTAATGAACCCATTCTTTTTGGTCTGCCGATCGTCCTTAATCCAATTTGGTTCATTCCCTTTGTGTTAGGACCTGTGATTACAACGGTTATTTCTTATTTAGCGGTAAGTTCTGGAATTGTTTTTCCTATCGTTGCTAAAATTCCTTGGGTTACGCCGCCGATTATTGGCGGGTATTTAGCAACAGGAGGGCATGCATCGGGTGCTATATTAGCCGGAATTAATTTGATCATTTCTACCCTAATCTATTTACCATTCGTTTATGCACAGGTGAGAATCGATTCAAAAAATAAACCAGAGCTTACAAAGGATACAGACACGTTAAGCCTCTAGAAAGTAGTGAGGACAATGGAAAAAGAAGAGTTATACCAGCTATCCTTTCAACTGATTTTGTATAGTGGAAATGCCAGAAGTCTGGCAATGGAAGCCTTGCAGGAGGCAAAGGAAAAGGATTTTGCTGCTGCAAGATTGAAAATTACTGAATCAGAATCAGAATTACTGAAGGCCCATAAATTTCAAACACAGCTCATTCAGGCAGAAGCAGGCGGGGACAAGTTTGATATTCCCATTATCCTTGTTCATGCTCAGGATCACTTAATGACAGCCATGACGGTGAAAGATCTGGCAAGTGAAATGATAGATTTACGACAAGAGATCAGTGGAAAGTGAGGACAATAGAATGAGCAGAGGCTTAAAGATTGTTACAATAGGCGGAGGATCCAGCTACACACCTGAACTAATAGAAGGTTTTATTAATTACTATAGTGAACTTCCAGTACGTGAAATTTGGCTTGTTGATATTGAAGCTGGTAAGCAGAAGCTTGAAATTGTCGGAAACCTAGCAAGAAGAATGATAGAAAAAGCCGGCTTACCTATTGAAATTCACCTAACGCTCGACCGTAAGAAAGCGCTCGAAGGAGCTGACTATGTCACGACTCAATTAAGAGTTGGGCAGTTGGCAGCACGGGCACTAGATGAGAAAATCCCTTTAAAACATGGGGTTATCGGCCAAGAGACGAATGGACCTGGTGGACTGTTCAAGGCATTCAGAACGATTCCAGTTATATTGGAGATTGCCCGTGAAATGGAGAAAGTTTGTCCAGATGCATGGCTGATTAACTTTACCAATCCTGCTGGGATGGTGACAGAAGCTGTGCTTCGTCACACCAGCATTAAAGTAATCGGTTTATGCAATGTACCGATTGGAATGGAACGCGGTGTCGCTGACTTAATGAAGGTTGATCCATCTAGAGTCCGCATCGACTTTGCTGGATTAAATCATATGGTCTACGGTTTGGATGTATTCGTGGATGGTGTAAGTGTAAAGGATCAAGTGATTGAAAGGATTACAGATCCAGAAAAAGCGATTACGATGAAAAATATTCACGCGATGGGATGGGAGCCGGAATTCCTTCGTGCGCTCAATTTATTTCCTTGTCCTTATCATAATTATTACTACAAAACAGGGGATGTGTTAGCTCAAGAGCTGAAAGACGCCGAAAAAGGAGAAACACGTGCCGAAGTTGTACAAAGATTAGAAGAAGGATTATTTGAGCTTTATCAGAATGAGGAATTGGCAACGAAGCCTCCGCAGCTTGAGGAGCGCGGGGGAGCTTATTACAGTGAAGCGGCAGTAAGATTAATTTACTCAATCTATACCGATAAACGTGATATCCAAGCAGTCAATACCATTAACCATGGAGCAATCGAAGGAATACCCTATGGCTCTGCTGTTGAAGTGAGTTGTGTCATTACTAAGGATGGGCCGAAGCCAATCAACGTTGGCAAGCTGCCGATTGCTGTCCGTGGGTTAATTCAACAAATTAAATCATTTGAACGAGTAGCAATTGACGCGGCAATCTCAGGAGATTACGATAATGCTCTGCTTGCGATGACGATTAACCCGTTGGTCCCAAGTGACCGTGTTGCAAAACTGATTTTGGACGAAATGCTTGAGGCACATAAGTCATTTTTACCACAGTTTTTTGATAAAAAAGAGGAGAGTCTATCATGATTGACCTACTTGTTAATGCTGATGATTTCGGCTTCAGCCGTGGTGTTAACCATGGAATCATAGACTGTCATAAATATGGAATCGTCAATTCAACGACCATTATGATGAATGCCGCAGCGACCCAGCATGCTATTGAACTAGCTAAAAATACGCCTACACTTAAGGTTGGCATTCACCTGGTTCTGACATGGGGGAAACCACTATTATCTGATGTACCAAGCATGGTTGATGAGGACGGATTCTTTAAAAAACAATCGATACTCATAGAGAACCCAACAGAGATCTCTCTTCACGAATTAGAAAGAGAATGGTCGGCGCAAATTGATTTGCTGCTAGCAACTGGACTTGTACCGACACATTTGGATAGTCATCATCACGTTCATGGAATAAAAGCATTATATCCAATCGTGAAAAAGCTCTCGGACTACTATCACTTACCTGTTCGGAAGGCTGCAGCTCACTTTGAAGACATTGAAACAGTATCAGATATCTTCATGGATGATTTTTACGGAGAAGGGGTAGTAGCCGATTATTTTGACAATCTCAACTCTTCAAAAATGGATGGAAAAAGCCTGGAGATCATGACACATCCTGCCTATTTAGATACCGTTTTATTAGAAGGGACCTCTTATACTACTGCACGATTACGAGAAATGGATATATTAATAAATACACAACTACCAAGGGACTATATACTTCGGAAATAAGAGATAGGGACGAATCCGCAGCCGGATTCGTCCCTATTTTATTTGAATAGATCCTATTCAGATCCTATTCCATCCTGCGTGTCAGGACTAGTTTTTTGGTATATCCCACCTTAGATCTCCGTACGTCTAAAAAAGCGAGTCATTGTAAATGGATAGATACGGTAGGGGGTATTGTAGGTTTGAAATGTAGGCCCAGACGGGATTATGCCAATCGCAGACGGGAATACCACATTTTCCAGCACCTAATCTATCAAAATCCCCCACATTTCCATACGAGCCTCATCTATGTCCATCTTTACGTGCTTGAATGTAACCGTAATATGCACAAGTTCCATTTTCCGATAAATCTTTCACTTCGAATCCGCAAGTCTCGTAGAATTTGAAATTATTAGCCGAAGTGTGAGCAAACCAATCACCGTGCGGAAGCTTTTGAAGACATACCTCTACAAGTTTTTTACCTATTCCTTTTCCACGATAATCTGATAAAACAACCAAATCCATTATATTAGCAGCCATTATTTTGTCTGAGATAACCCTTACCATTCCTATCATTTTGTCATTATCCCAAACAGTAAATGCCCAAGTAGAGTTATTGAATAGTAAAGAAAACTTTTCTTTCTGCCAGGAAGGAGTATTTCTTGCCCAGCCAGCATCCTCAAAGAGAGCTTCAACATAGTCAGCGGGTACTCCCTCAGTGCCTTCCCTAATTACTAATCCATTAAAATATTGATACATATATATTTCCCCCTTTTTCCATTACCTGTTCTATAGATGAATTAGCTTATGTGAAAATAATACCATAATTTAGTAAAAACTATCTCCTTAACAATTTTTCCACTTCGTATGTAGGAATCGCAGACAGAATAAATCTATCAAAATATCCCAAAAAAGTTTGTGATCTTCCATTAAGTGCAAGTGAAGTCGCTGTTGATAGATTCCATGCCCTCGTTTAGAATGAAGGAAAATGTATAATTTTCCGATAATCAAATGTGGAATTTGGGTGAGTGATAAATGAAGATTTTGTTAGTTGAAGATGATAAAACGATAGCTTCGGGAATTGAGTATGCCTTGCAGCAAGAATCTTTTTCTACTGTTCTTTGTTATGACATTGAATCAGCAAAGGAAATAATAACGGGACAAGTAGATCAGTTGGGTCTGTGTTTATTTGATATCTCTTTGCCAGATGGTAACGGCTATGACTTATGTAAATTGGTGAAAGAGCGTAGTGATATTCCCGTGATTTTCTTAACAGCGATTGATGATGAGGTAAATGTGGTCATGGGTCTTGATATGGGTGCTGATGATTATATTACTAAACCTTTTCGTATTCGAGAGCTTTTGTCACGGATAAAATCCGTTTTAAGACGATACCATAAACAACCAGCAGCAAATAATGTAATTAACATAGGAAACGTGCGGATTAATACATTGTCAGGAAAAGTACATAAAAATGATGATGAAGTTTTATTGACGGCATTAGAGTATCGTTTATTGCTTGTCTTTGCTAATCATCTTGGTCAGATTCTCTCAAGAAATCAGTTGTTGGAACAGATTTGGGATGTGGCAGGTGACTTCGTTAACGATAATACATTAACCGTTTATATAAAAAGATTACGAGAGAAACTAGAAGATAATCCACAAAATCCAACTATGATTATAACCGTTCGCGGATTGGGCTATAAGGTAGGTGAACAACATGTTACGTAATTTAGAATTTCGAATTCTCTTACTCATTATGTTCTGTATTACGTTTGCGGCAGCAGTTGTTGCCGCTCTTTTTTTATCGCTACAAGCGGCTGTATTGATTGCAATTACATCAGTAGCCTTAATCACCTGCAGTGTATTGTTTACGAGATGGAGATATAGAGAAATAGAAAAGCTGTCAGGTTATTTGCGTCAAATTAGCGGGGGGAATTATGCACTGGATATTCGTGATAATCATGAAGGGGAGCTGAGTATCTTAAAGAGCGACATCTATAAGGTGACCCTGATGTTGTCAGAGCAAAAAGAATATTTACAAAACGATAAATTACTTCTAACCAACGCTATATCAGATATTTCTCATCAACTCAAGACTCCCTTGACATCGATGATGGTAATGGCTGATTTGTTGAGTAATCCAGAACTGCCATTTGAGAAAAGAGTGGAATTCACAAGGAATATTAGCAATCAGCTCAAACGGATAGACTGGCTCGTTACGTCTTTGCTAAAGCTTTCGAAACTTGACGCAGGTACCGTGACGTTTAAAGAAAATGTTATACCGATTGAAAGCCTCATTCAAAAATCCGTAGAGGCTGTTTCAATCCCAATGGACATTAAAGATCAGACCCTTTTAATAGAAGGAGAAGAAAGTGTCACTTTTATAGGTGATCTTAATTGGACAGCTGAAGCGATTATTAATATCTTAAAAAACTGTGTAGAGCATACGCAAAAGGGTGGACTCATTACGATTTCTATTTCAAAAAACGTATTATTTACGGAGATTCTTATCAAGGACAATGGGAAAGGAATTTTAAAAGAAGACATTCCAAATATTTTTAATCGTTTTTATAAAGGAAGGAACGCAAGCGAGGATAGTATTGGAATTGGACTGGCATTGGCACAAAGTATTGTTAGAAGCCAAAACGGAGACATTGAGGTAACCAGTAAACAGGGAAAAGGTACACAGTTTTTAATTAAATTTTATCCTAAAGCAGTAAAGTGACTAAATAGTCATGTAACAGTCACTTGATAGTCATATTAGACAGATAAGCTAAAAGGGTCAAGGTAAAACGAAGGAGGCAACACAATGGATATGTTGCGAATAGAAAATCTGTCTAAAATTTATGGGAAAGGTGATACAGCTGTAAAGGCGCTTGATGATGTTTCGTTTTCAGTAAAAAAAGGCGAGTTTGTAGCGATCATTGGTCCTTCTGGTTCTGGTAAATCAACTCTCTTACACATGCTAGGCGGTGTAGATAAACCAACTAGTGGAAAAGTATTTATTGAAAACACCGATATCTACAATCTAAAAGAAACACAACTAGCCATTTTTAGACGCAGACAAATTGGGTTAATCTATCAGTTTTATAATCTAATTCCGGTTTTAACAGTTGAGGAGAATATAACACTTCCTTTACTGTTAGATGAACATAAGGTAGATAAAAAACAATTCAGCCATATTGTCGAGATCCTAAATTTAGAAAATCGGTTAAATCATTTGCCCAACCAGCTTTCAGGAGGGCAGCAGCAAAGAGTATCGATTGGGAGAGCGCTGATTAGTAATCCGGCGATTATGCTGGCAGATGAGCCGACGGGAAATCTAGATAGCCAAAATAGCGGAGAAATTATAGAACTATTAAAAATGTTTAATAAAACATATAATCAAACATTAATTATCATAACTCATGATGAACGGATTGCTCTCCAAGCTGACCGAGTTCTTACTATAAAGGATGGGAGGATCGCTAGTGATGAGGTGATTCGTTCATGAACATTGTTAATAAAGTTACGGTAAGGCATATGAAACAAAATAAGAAAAGAACACTTGTTACGATCTTGGGAGTGATTATTTCTGCAGCCATGATCACTGCAGTAGCCACTCTTGCTGTCTCTTTTATGGAATTGATGCAACGGCAGACGATAGTCGGTAATCATTTCAAATGATCTTGGCTATGCAAAGTTAGAAGGAAGCCAGAATGAAAATAAGCCATTTTTGTTTATTAAAGAATATAGTCCCGAAGCGTTCAAACAATTTCCCATTCAATTAAGCAAAGGAAGATGGCCAAAAAAAGCTAATGAAGTAATCATTTCTGAAGAAGTTGCCGCAAACGCTAATGTTATTTATAAAATGGGTGACGCGATTACATTAAATGTTGGTGAACGATTATCCAATGAGGGTGCTCAAGTAATGGACCAGGACCATTCCTTAGAAGAAGATAATGGTGAAATCCTGGAAGAATTTAAACCTAAAAAAGCTGTTAGTTATACGGTTGTTGGTTTCATAGAACGTCCAACATGGGAACCTGCATGGGCACCAGGCTATACACTCATTGCGTACAAAGATGAGCAGCTGATGGGAGAAGACGATACAGTTCAAGCGTCTGTAGTTCTGAACAAAGTCACCAGTTCTTTATACAAGCATGCAGGAGAATTAGCAAAGAACAACAAGATAGACTCCCATTACTTTCATAGTGATTTATTACGCTATTATGGAGTAACGAATAACGATTATTTACGTACGACGCTCTACTCATTAGTATTCATCATCATGGCCGTCATTATAATTGGATCAGTTTCGTTAATTTATAATGCGTTTGCGATTTCCGTTTCGGAACGAACTCGTCATTTAGGCATGCTTTCAAGTGTAGGTGCAACAAAACGTCAGAAAAGAAATTCAGTCTTTTTTGAAGGCTTTTTGATTGGTTTGATAAGTATCCCGCTTGGCGTTATCAGCGGATTAATTGGTATTGGGATCACCTTTTCGTTTATTAACTCGATCATCCAGTCTGCATTAGGAGTCACCGAAAAGTTAACAGTAACCGTCACTCCGTTCTCACTTTTACTTGCTAGTGGTGTATCAGCACTGACCATTTTTATCTCAACACTTCTTCCTGCTATAAAGGCTTCTAAAATATCTGCTATCGATTCGATTCGGCAATCGACCGATATTAAACTGACACGAAAATCAGTCAAAACGTCAAAAATCGTCCGCAGGATCTTTGGAATTGAAGCAGAATTTGCCTTGAAAAATTTAAAAAGAAACAAACGAAGATACCAAGCAACCATATTTTCACTTGTTATAAGTATATTTTTATTTTTAGTTGTTTCCTTTTACACAACCAGTTTGAAAAAATCGGTTGAACTGAACCAATCTGGTTTGAATTATGATATCCAGGTATATATGGATTCCTCTAATGCAGATCAATTTGTGAAACCGATTGTATCCCTTGAAGATGTTACAGAATTTAGTGAAATGACGGAATTATCTGCTCTTTCTTGGGTTAGTCAAGAGTCAATGCCAGATCTTTTAAAAGAAATAGCAAAAAATGAACAGAGTATCATTAACGATAAATATCTTTATTACATGACCATTCACTCTTTAAAAGAGGATGCATTAAAAGCCTATGCTAAAGAAGTAGGTGTAGCATATGACCGGCTGGTTGATACAGAAAAAAAAGGTGTCATTTTAATAGATACCATGAAATACGAGGAAGCGGGTACTAACAAAAAAGGAGAAACAAAGTCTATTTATAAAAAAGAGGGTGAAACACTGGATTTACGTTATAACGATGAGGATACAGGCGAAGAGAAAGAGCTACATCAAGTGGAAATTGCTGCGTTAACTGACAAAAACCCCATGGGAATTGTTTCAACATCATTTGGAGAATTACATGTTATCGCCTCCGAACAAGTAATGAACACGCTTATTAAAAAGCAAGCCAACAATAGTTATCAGGTGGCACTTTTTCTAAATAGTGAAAATCCTATAAAAACGCAGCAGGAAATTGAAAAAATGAAGGCAAATGGTATATCTATATTTAATTTGTTCCAAAATAGACAACGAGATGAGCAAATGATTTTGTTAATGTCGGTATTTTCTTATGGGTTTATTGTCCTCATTACCGCGATATCGATTGCGAATATATTCAATACAATTTCAACAAGTATCTCACTGCGTAAACGTGAATTCGCGATGTTAAAATCTGTAGGCATGACCCCAAAAGGCTTTAATAAAATGATTCACTATGAAAGTGTATTCTATGGCATCAAATCCCTGCTTTATGGAATCCCTCTTAGTATCATCGTGATGATACTAATCCATCGAGCAACACAAGGTAGTTTTACTTATTCTTTCACTCTGCCATGGGCAAGTTTACTCTATTGCTTTGCAGCCGTATTTGTCATCGTCAGTTCAGCTATGATCTATTCCAGCTCAAAAGTAAAAAAAGAAAATATCATCGATGGATTAAAACAAGAAAGTATTTAGAGAGAGAACCCCCTTGCGTCCGCTTTTAAAGATGGGATACAGCAGGGGGTATTTTTTGCTTGGAATTTAAGCCCAGACGGGAATAAGAGGATTCGAGACGGGAATAAGCAATCAGCAGACGGGAAAAACGAGGTGCTAGACGGGAATAAGCATCCCGCAGGCGGGAATAATTCATTTTCCAGCACCAAATCCATCAAAATAACCCCCACGATTTTTATAATCTATTACCCCATATAGTGCTCAGAAGTAGCCGCTGTTTCATCAAAGATATAAGAAAGGAGGACTTGTTTGGACAGTTCTTCTTCGTAAGGAGTGCTTGCACTGGTAAATTTAAAAGTATGTTTTAATTCGTGTATTCTTTTTTTATTGGCGTGCTTGTTAAAAAAATGGCGTACATAGTCATTGATGAATTCACCATTTTTTAGACTTATATCAAGAAGAACTTCAGCTGCTGTGCTAGGGGTTACATCTAATGCATAGCTGAGCTTTCTGATGTTTTCAAAAGAAATATCAGAAAACTGCATAGGGATTCGCTCCTTTGTTCCTGTGATCGTGATATTTTTTACAGATGGACAAGATTGGCTCCCTCTATATAAGGTTTGATCCAGCCAAATGGAATGCTGAAAATGTGATGACATTTCATCAATGACTTTTTTTGACACGACGCCAGATTCGCAAATTTCAATTGCAACCTCATTAAGTGAAGTATGAGTAATAGAGGAGATACGCAGTAACGTTTCTTTCATTTTCAATGAAACTGCTGGTTTGACCTCTCTATATTTATCAGTTGGGACGACTCTTCCTAGTAATTTAAACAATGCCTTACTCCCTTTCTAATTAGGGTAATTTGCTTTATACATATATATGAAAATAAGGGAAGAAGCATGTATGTTTTTCTCTCTTTTTTCACTAGTTTTACTAGATTCGGGGAAATTAAGGTAAATTATGGTTGACGAATTAAGTGTATCACACGTATAGTACATATATAAGGTGTATGAACCACTTAATACATACACCAGTAATTGGTTTTTTTGATAGGAGGTGCGTTATGAACAGTAATTTTAATACAAGGGAGCCTGTATATGTGCAGGTCATCCGGTACTTCAAGGAACAAATTGCAATAGGGGAAATCGTGGCCGGAGAAGAAATTCCTTCCCGTAGAGAACTGGCAGCAACGCTAAATATTAACCCGAATACTGCTCAAAAAGCGTATAAAGAAATGGAGGAACAGGGATTGATCCATACGGAACGAAATTTCCCCAGCAAAATCACAAGCGATGAACGTATATTAAAATCTATTAGAAAGGAACTTATTTTTGCAGCCGTCGAGTCCTTTGTTGAGACAATTCGACCGATCAATGTGCCAATTGACGAACTACTTCAAGTGGTTAAAGAAAAATATGTTAATGAAGGACAGGAGGAGGAGACCAATGATTGAAGTCAAGCAGATCAGTAAGAAATTTGGTCGGAAGAAAATTTTAGATGGTGTTTCTTTTACAGCAAATAAAGGGGAAATCACCTGTTTAATTGGCATAAATGGGGTTGGGAAAACAACTACACTCAAGGCGATTATGGGATTGACCCCATATAGCGGCGACATTCTCATCGACAATGAAAAATTAACGAAACATACATACGAAAAAATCACCTTCATTCCAGATGCAGCGATTATGTTACCTCAAATGACGATCAAACAAGCAATGGAGTTTATGAATGATTTCTATACGGTGTGGAACCAAGATCGAGCGGATCAAATGCTAGAGTTTTTCAAACTCAAGTTAGAAACGCGCATTTCAGAATTATCAAAAGGGAACGTAGCCAAGGTTAATTTACTAATGGGCCTGGCTTTAGATGTTGACTATATTTTAATGGATGAACCTTTTTCAGGAATCGATATGTTCAGCAGAGAACAAATTGCTGATGTGTTTACCAGCCATTTGATTGAAGATCGAGGTGTACTTATCACGACGCACGAAATCAGCGATATTGAGCATTTAATCGATAAAGTCGTTATATTGGATAATGGCAAGGTTCTTAAAGAGTTTCATACAGAAGACATGCGTGAAAATGAAGGAAAAAACGTTATCGATGTCATGAGAGAGGTGTATCGAGCATGAATAGGTATCTGAAACTTGTAAATTTTGAATTAAATCGATTTAGAAAAATTTATGTTACCTTGATACTTCTTACCTTACTTTCACAAATCGCAGCTGTACTGCTGTTAACAAAAGGTTATCTTAACGATGCGTATGAAACGATTAAACTAGAAAATTTAACAGAGAAATCTTATGTTCTTGAATATGGAGGATTTGATTTTACGCATATTACTGGATCCCTCTTGTTCTTAGGACCCATTGCCCTTTCTGCAGGAGCGCTTATTTTCTACATTTTCTTGATTTGGTACCGAGATTGGTTTGGTAAAAACACCTTTGCTTATCGTCTGTTAATGCTGCCAACTTCAAGGGTGTTCGTTTATCTATCAAAAGCTACAGCAATCTTTTTGATGGTATTAGGATTAGTAGCTATTCAATTGATGATTCTTCCACTGGAAAATACGATATACGAATGGATGATCCCAAAAACCTTTTTAAATTATAGTATGACAATTGATTCCATTATTAATTCGAATCCTCTATTACGTATTATTATTCCAGGTACATTTAGTGGATTTCTCATTAACTACGGCATTGGGTTGATGATTATGTTTATCCTATTTGCAATCATTTTGTTTGAAAGAAGTTACCGCATCAAAGGAATTATTATGGGGATTTTGTACGCTGCCGCTGTTACTGCTGTGTTTGTGACCCCACTGATGGCAATGGGTTTTGAAGTCATCTATCTTTATCCTGGAGAACTATTCGGGGTGTTACTCATTCTTAGCATTTTAATAACTGGATTAACGCTTTGGGTCAGTCGTTGGCTGATCATCAAAAAAATTACCGTATAGGAGTGATATAGCATGAAACGATATATTAGCAGTATTGTACTTATACTTATACTTATCGGAAGCATCGGAACCTATTATGGCACACAAGCAGCTTCCGTAGCGAACCTTCCAAGGTACGAATTTAAAACAATTGAAGGAAACGAAAAAGAATTGAAACCAGTCATACTAGATGGAGTCTATAAAAAAGATGGTCTATATGAACCACTTACCTTCGAGGGGAATCAGTTAACCTATAAAAGAGAAAATTCTTACGTAGAAAATCTCAATGGATATTATGTAGAGATAGAAAAGCTTCTAAAGAAATATAAGCCATTTATGCGTGGGAAGCATGATCGAGAAGCTCTTTACGAAGATGGAGATTTTCTTGCTTATGCTTCAGTGACTAATCACTACCGTAATGAAAAATATTCTGCAACATTTGAGGTATCGCTATTAGAAAAGAAAAATAAAGAAGAATTTTCTTTTGAATTGGATGTGCCTGAGCAAGAGAAAATCAGCTATTCACGTATATTAGACGTTCAACTAATTGATTCTAAACTGCAGGTAGTCGCCAATAATCAGATAGATTCACAGGATCAGATTGAGGAGATTCATGTTTATGTGATTGATTTAGCCAATAATAAAGTGATAAATGATGAGTTGATTTTATCAGAAACAACTAACGATATCTCATTAGAAATAGAGTATCCATATAATACGAAAACCATTGGAGAAAGTCATGTGTTTTTATATTCGGTAGCGAAAGGTCACTACTCTGAATCAGGTGAATTTGTGCCGAAAGAAACCGTACTAAATAAATATGATTTTGAAACTGGAAAAGTAGAGACTATCACTGTTCCAAAAAAATTCGTGAATGTTGATAACGATATTTTTTATGATACTAATAACATATATTTTTATGAGGTAAGAGACCATCGTGTGCATATGACAACATTTGATTTAAGCAGTCAAACTATTCTAGGTGAAAAATCTTTTGATTTGGTGAATGATAATAATAACTTTCAATTTTTAATAAAGAATGAACGAGTGTATATACTTGCTGAAAACGACTATCATCATGAAACTAAGGCAAACAATTCAGTATCTATATTGATCGCAGATTTAGAAACAGGCAACACCCTTTATAAGGGTGAAACGAAAGTCAAATCGAAGAATGAAAAGAGCGTTGAGAATGATGGTTTATCTATTCATGATTTACAGGTAAATGAAATCAACTAAACAAAAAACTCAGTCCTCGGACTGGGTTTTTTGTTTACCTAACTCCTATCGTTTCGACTTCAATTGAAATTGCGTCGAGTAAAATAATCATGCCAATTAATTGTATCCAGCTTCCAATCAATAAAAGTTGTTCCCCGGTTTTAATTTTATCTTGAAGAAGAAAGATATCTCCGGTTGATTCTATAAAAGAACCTAATGAAACGAGACTATTTCCAGCAATACTGAGTGATTTAAAAGATGAATCATTTGCTATATAGGCACCAACTGCTTCAAATGCGGACCCAAGACTTTGTTTGCCGCTTCCTAGGGAATCAATTTTTAAGCCCTCATCCTCATTGACATTCATATTAATATTTACACTTATTGCATTCGCTATATTGCCGGCAGCCTCAATCCAACTCCTAAATATGGTATAAATGTTAGGTGATTCCGCTGTGGATGCTAGTAATTTCGTTCGTCCAAAAGCTTGCAGAGCATTTCCAAAGGCTTCGATTTCATCTCCTTTGATTACTAATTCCTTGTCTAAATCTGGACTGGTTAACGTTTGCTGAGTCTGCCCAATTGTATCAACAATAGCACCTATAAGGAGTGCCCATGATCCTGTAATAAGGAGGTCTTCGCTACGAATAGTCATAGGAAACGCTCCTTAAAAGAGAGGGTATAGTATGGTATTCAATGATTCCTCTGTTTGCCAGTATTTGAAATAAGACTGAAGTCTTAGCATAAAATACGTCCGATGCGTCTGGGTTCGTTGGTGATTTTCTTTAGTATTAAGTGTAAATAACAGAAATGAGGTGATGAGTATGAAAAAATATTTTCTTCTTTTTACATTAAGCTTCTTTGTTTTACTGTCTCCTGGAGAAGTAATGGCAAGGCAAGATGTAAAAGAAACACTTGATACATATATTGAAACATTCTTAGCTGATAATCGGATTCCAGGGGCGTCTGTCGGAATTGCTTATCATGATGAAATTTTTTATGCCAATGCATGGGGTATAACGGGGGAAGGGAAAGAGGCAATCACTACAGAAACGCCTTTTTTAATTGGTTCCATCAGTAAAGCGTTTACTGGATTAGCTGTGTTGAAATTAGTAGAAGAAAAAAGGCTTGCACTTGATGATCCTATTGTAAAGCATCTTCCTTGGTTTACGCTCAATGATCAAGAAGATGCTTCACAGATTACGATTAAGCAGCTGCTTACACATACTAGCGGTCTGAGCCGTTCAATTGGCTTATTAATATCGGACAGAGGAAACGAAGAAAATAATACGATTAAAAAGAGCGTTAAAAAACTAGCAAATGTTAAACTGACTGAAAAGCCTGGAGAAATCTATCAATATAGCGATGCAAACTATTTAATTCTTGGTGCTCTTATTGAACACATTTCAGGTTTATCTTTTTCTGAATACCTAGTACAGCATATTTTTCTCCCATTAGACATGAATCAAGCAGGTGCCGATCGTCATAACGTTTATGAAAAAGGGTATGCAGCAGGCTATCAGTCATGGTTTGGCATGCCGGTTAAGAGTCAAGTCCCTTATGATAACGGAGGAACTCCGTATGGTTATATTGCAGCTAGTACAGAAGATATGTTGAAATTTCTTATGGTGTTTAATTCGGGGCATGAACAAAGCGATATCCTCAGCAATAGGTCTAAGAAGGCTTATTTATCCCCGCTTACTCAAGTGAGTGATAAATCTTATGGCTTAGGCTGGAGATTTTCTAATCAAGATAAGGAAGACAAAAGTATTTGGCATGCTGGGTCGACACCTGATTCACGTACAGAAGTATTTATGTATCCAGAAACGAAGTGGAGCGGAGTTATTTTAACCAATAAAAATCATATTCTCGAGGAGGAACAACTTACTCATTTAAAAGAAGGGATCATTCGGATTATTAATGGACATTCTCCAGCGGAAGTGTCAAAAAGCAGACCCATTATTCAACTGCTTTTAAGTTTCATCGTTTGTTTACTTTTTATATTATCCTGCTACTTGATCGGGAACCTGAAAAAAAGACATCGAAAGACTCCTAAACTACGCTTTAGGATTTTCGGTATCCTTTGCTTATCCATATCTATTTGTCTTATCCCATTGTTTGTCATGATTGTTCAGGCCCCGTGGCATTCAGTGACAGTCTTTGCAGCCGATCTTGTTCTCATATTGAAGGTAATTGTCTTCCTGTTAGCTTTAAATGGCTTGCTGCTGGTAATGAATAGTTTTGTAAAAGGGAAGAGAGAAAAAGTCACTTAATTATATTGTTATAAAAGTCCATTTTGATTCCGAATGTATTGTAAAATGTAATTTATGGAATATTAAGGTTAATATCATTTGGTAAGGGAGAGTTTATATGGGAATAGTGTTTAACGATTTTTTCAAAGAGGAATTGACGATTCACCAAATACAGCGTGCGATGGAAAACGGGGAGATTACTTCAAAAGAGCTGACCATGTTTTATCTATTTCGAATAGCTAAGTATGATCAGGGTGGTTTTAAACTAAATTCTATCATGGAGATAAATCCTGAGGCTATTTTTATTGCCGAAGGATTAGATCAAGAACGGAAAGTATCCGGTGCAAGAGGGCCATTACATGGCATTCCCGTCTTGCTTAAAGACAATATTGAAACAAATGATTTTATGCATACGAGCGCGGGAACACTTGCTCTTGAAAATCATTTGAGCCATACTGATGCCTTCTTAGTCGAAAAACTCCGTAAAGCAGGTGCCGTTATTTTAGGTAAAACCAATATGACGGAAATAGCTAATGGGATGTCATCTGAAATGTGGGCTGGATACAGTGCAAGAGGCGGACAAGTAGTGAATCCGTATGGAGAAAATTTATTTGTCGGCGGATCAAGTTCAGGCTCTGCAGTAGCCGTTGCGGCAAATTTAACCGTTTTATCTGTAGGGACAGAAACAGATGCTTCTATTTTAAGTCCAGCTGTTACGAACTCTGTGGTTGGGATCAAACCAACTGTGGGGTTAATCAGCCGTAAGGGAATGATCCCCTTTACCTATTCACAGGATACGGCGGGAACATTCGCGCGAACTGTAACAGATGCAGCAATCTTATTAAGCACCATAGCCGGTATAGATAAAAATGACCCTGCCACATATAAAAGTGAAGGAAGAATAGCGCGGGATTATACAAAATATTTAGATCCATGGGGATTATCAGGTGCTAAGATCGGTGTATTTAGGAAAGGGACTGTTGAATTTTATGCATCAGCTGAATATGATGAACAACTGTTTGAAAATGTTATTAATCTATTAAAGGCTGAGGGGGCTAAAGTGAACGATGAAATAGATATTCCATCATTTCACCGAGAATGGAGTTGGGACGTTTCTATGTATGAATTGAAACACAGCCTAGAAAATTTTCTTCAAGAATTACCCCCGCAAATGCCTGTCCATTCTATTACAGAATTAATTCAGTTTAATAAAAATAGAGCAGGAGAAGCCCTAAAGTACGGTCAAGATAAATTGGAAAGAAGAGAGCATTTTCCCAATACATTACGAAATCCTGAATACATACATGCAAGATTAGAAGATTTATATTTTTCTCAAGAACAAGGAATTGATTTAGCCTTAAAAACATATAACCTTGATGCCATTTTATTTCCGGCTTATATTGGATCAACAATCTCTGCTAAGGCTGGGTATCCGTCCATCGCTCTTCCGGCAGGCTATAAGAAAAACGGCCGGCCATTTGGTGTTACCTTGGCAAGTACGGCATTTAGTGAAGGAATGTTAATCAAGCTGGGGTATGCATTTGAACAGGCAGCCAATCTTCGAAGATTTCCTAACATATGATCAGGCATGGGAAAATTCCACGCCTATGCTTAGCTAGTAGCGATAGTAGTGAGCGTTTTGCATTGGATAAGACTCATAGTAAGACGGGTAGATTGGGGCGGTATAGGGTTGTGAATGTTTGGTAGTTGGATTGGGATGATTGCTGCTGTATGCTTCACAGTTCTTCCGTGGTCCGATAAAGGTACCAGGCCGAACGGGTCCAACCGATTTTTTCCATTGTTTTTCATCTACACAATAGGTGTGAGCTATAACGTTGGCAGGTGTTAAAGCTAAAAGATCTGAACCTAAAACGGTATCGATGGTAGGAGCATTAAAAATAGCGAGTAAATGTGTATGATCAACATCTGCAGCATCATAATGCCACCAGCCTTGAGGAATATTTACAACTTGACCGGGTGTAATGGGATAATGATTAAATTGCTTTGTAAATGGATTAAGCACGGAAATCGTAGCAGATCCTGAAATACAATAAACGAGTTCCGCAGCATTTTGGTGATAATGGGGTTCAACCAGGTTATCTGCGCTTAAGAATATATCCAGCAGTGCTGTATTGTTTAATGTGTTTACCTGATTAATACTTAATTCATTAATAAAGTTTTGATTATCTTTTTTAAAGCTAGTATTTTTATTTAAATCAAAAAAGAACTGGGTGGAAGGTGAAGTATAGTCAATCGTTGAACTCATAAAGGTATCCTTTCTACTTCGAATTTGTCAGCCTATATGCAAGATATGTGGGCGGGGGAGAAGTGTGCAATAGGAAATTAAATATTAAGCAGGTGGGATAATTGAAAAAGCCGGTTGATAAATTGTATCTTCTAAAGGCGCTTTATGCAGCGATTATTTCATCATTCATTTATAGCAGTGTCTTTTATTTTAAGGGTTATTCGGGAATTTTGGTTTTTTTGCAGTTTACTTTATTAGTAGTAACACCTATTTACTTCTTATTTGGAGCGCCTCTCTTTATATGGATGAAGCAACTAAATGTTTCAATTTTCAGGAGACTAGGTTTATTTATGCTCGCTGGTGTACTTCCAGGCTGTTTCATTTTGCTGGACGGGCTTTCATTTCCACAACTGTTTTTTTCAGGAATCGTATCTGTACACAATACAGCAGCGTTACTGTTGTATTGGTTGGTTATAGAATTACTTTCCGGAACATTTAGTAAGGAGAAAAAGCGTAGTCTCTAATTTCCTTACTAAATGTCGAGAAATGATCAGTAATTGTAAGAATGTTCTTTACCTCGTTAGTACAGCATCTGATAGGAAACTACCATGAAAATAGTTTATAACTTCCTAAAAATGGCGAAATCACTCTCAGCCTTTTACTTATACCGTTCAAGAACTGAATAAAAGTCAATGATAAACTGGTAAAATACTTTTTCTGACGGTGATAGATCCCGGGTTTTTGAGGTGATAATTCCAACGGATCGCTTTACATCAGGTGTATCAATTGGAATTCTGACCGTTAATCTCGGTGTAGATTCATGTAAGGTACTGTCAGGCAAAAGGCTGACGCCAATGCCAGCCGAGACGAGACCTTTTATTGAATCCATATCTTCTCCAATAGACGAAATAATAGGGTCAAACCCAGCTTGTTTACAGGCTTCAATTGCCATTTTTCGCAATACAAAACCCTCTGGCAGCAGGACGAAGGAATCTTTCCGTAAATCACTGAGTCGCAGGCTTGGTCGATCAGCAAGAGGATGACTAATGGGTAACAGCGCTGACATGTTTTCTGTAAACAGAATATCTCCTTTAATAAGGGAGTCATCAGCTGGAACCGGCCCAAGAAATGCAAGACCGACTTCGTTATTCTTCACGGACTTTATTAACGATGCATACGAACCTTGACTAAGGTGGAAGGAAATATTCGGTTGTTCTTCACGAAAAGCGGAAATTACCGTTGGAAGCAAATGATTGGCAAGACTGGTTGGGAAACCGATTTTAATGGATCCTTGCTCAGGGTCTAGATATTCATCGATTTGAAGTTTGGCATAATCAATCGCTTTAATGGCTGTTCTCGCATGAGTCAAAAAGATTCTCCCAATTGGTGTGAGTTGTATATTTCTGCCGACACGTTCGAATAACTGCACACTCAATTCTTCTTCAAGTCTGGCAATCTGCCGGCTGATGGCAGACTGGGCAATATGTAAGTGTTCGGCTGCGGCTGATACATGTTCTCGCTCGGCAACCTCTACAAAATAGATTAATTGACGTAACTCCAATGCAATTCCTCCATTCAATCATTCATTCATCTCAATCCGAGATAGGTTTAATAGAATTATATATTGTTTATTTAATTTTGAAAACTTAAAATAGTAAATAACTAACATAGCCGTGTTAAGTACAACGAACGGGGAGCGATGAAAAATGACATACAATCAAATTCCGAAAGCGCAAGGTCTTTACCATCCTGAATTTGAACATGATGCATGCGGTATCGGTCTATATGCACATATAAAAGGGCAGGCAACGCATGAAATCGTCAAAAAAGGACTCCAAATGCTTTGCCAGCTTGATCATCGTGCCGGACAGGGCAGTGATCCACTGACAGGAGACGGTGCCGGATTAATGGTGCAAATACCAAATACTTATTTTCATGAAGTCTGCCCCGAAATGAATTTACCGGAAAAAGGGCGGTATGGTGTTGGAATGGTCTTCTTCTCCACTGATCAAGAAGAACAATTCGAAATTGAAAACAAATTAACTGACTATATAGAAAACGAAGGCCAAAGGGTGTTAGGTTGGAGAACCGTACCAGTCGATGTAACTAAACTTGGTGAAACCGGCAAGAAAACCTGCCCGGTTATTCGACAGGTGTTCATTGGAACAACTGACGAAATAAGCAACGAATTATTTGAACGGAAATTATTTATTATTCGTAAGCAGGCAGAAGCATGGGGAAGAGCTCAAACCAAAACATTTTATTTTGCCAGTCTTTCTAGTCAGACGATTGTCTATAAAGGGCTGTTGACACCTGAACAAGTTGATGCCTTTTATCTGGACTTACAGAATGAGGCTTTCGTGTCGGCTTTTGCTTTAGTGCATTCCCGCTTTAGTACGAATACATTCCCGAGCTGGGAACGTGCTCATCCGAATCGTTATTTGGTTCATAATGGCGAGATTAATACGCTTAAAGGCAATATGAACTGGATGAAAGCACGTGAGCAACAATTTGTTTCAGATGCATTTGGAGATGATGATCTAAAGAAGGTACTGCCCATTTTAGATAGTACCGGCAGTGATTCTTCTATTCTAGATAATGCATTTGAATTTTTTGTCTTGGCAGGGCGTAAACCAGCACACGCTGCCATGATGCTGATTCCAGAACCGTGGTCAGAAAATCCACATATGACAGCAGAAAAACGGGCTTTTTATGAATATCACAGTACAATGATGGAACCGTGGGACGGTCCAACGGCTATTTCGTTTACCAATGGTAAGCAAATTGGGGCAATCCTAGATCGAAATGGACTGCGGCCAGCTCGTTATTATGTCACAAAAGATGATTATATTATTTTCTCCTCAGAGGTGGGAGTGGTTGAAGTTGAACCAGAGAATGTTTTATATAAAGATCGGTTAAGTCCAGGGAAAATGCTTCTTGTCGATTTAGAACAAGGGCGAATTATTTCAGATGAAGAAATTAAAACGGAAATGGCATCAGAACTACCGTATCGAAAATGGCTGGATGAACAAATGGTGACTCTTTCTCAAGAAGAAGTCATTGAAACAGAGAAAGTATCCGATTTGCTTTCTCGTCAAAAAGCGTTTGGTTACACCTATGAAGATGTTCATAAATATTTGCTGCCTGTAATCCTCGAAGGGAAAGATCCACTTGGTTCGATGGGGAATGATACACCACTCGCCGTCTTATCAGACTTGCCGCAGTCATTGTTCAATTATTTTAAACAATTATTCGCTCAGGTCACAAATCCGCCGATTGACTCACTTCGGGAACAGCTTGTAACGTCTACAGTATCGTATCTTGGGGCAGAAGCAGACTTGCTTCATCCTAATGAGAGCAACTGTCGTCGAATTCAGCTTACTTCCCCCGTTTTGACAAGCAGTGAGATGAAGCAGCTAAAGGAAGGGAAAGATCCTGCTTTTAAATGCAGCGTGATCCAAACATTATTTACTGATCATTTAAATGAGGGGTTAAACAGCTTGTTTGACGAAGCAGCGGCTGCAATCGATGCAGGAGCTAGTTTATTAATATTGTCAGATCGAAATATGAATAAAGATAAAGCTGCCATTCCAGTTCTTCTAGCAGCAAGCGCATTGCACCAAGAGTTGATTCGTAAAGGTAATCGTACAAAGGTGAGTATGATCGTTGAATCTGGAGAAGTGAGAGATGTTCATCATTTTGCCGCATTGATTGGTTATGGTGTGGATGCTATTTACCCGTACCTTGCGTACGCTAGCTATCAACAAGCGATAGAAGAGGGCGCACTAGCTGTCAGTTATGAAGCAGCAGTGAGTAAATACGTTCATGCAATGACAGAAGGAATTGTGAAAGTTATGTCGAAAATGGGGATTTCAACGGTTCAGAGCTATCGAGGCGCTCAAATATTTGAAGCAGTCGGGATTAGTTCGGAAGTTATTAACCGCCATTTCACGGGGACGGCTTCACAACTAAACGGGATTGGTATTGATACGATCGCAGACGAAGCATTAATCCGCCACAAATCAGCATACGCAGATAATTATGACCAAACCTTAGAATCTGGAAGCGATTTTCAATGGCGTAAAAATGGTGAGCATCATGCATTTAATCCTAAAACCATTCATACCCTTCAGTGGGCTTGCCGCAAGAATGACTATACCTTATTTAAACAATACTCACATCTTGCTAATGAAGAACGTCTTGGCTTTTTACGGAACTTATTTTCATTCAATCCAGGTATTAAAAGTATTGCCATTGATGAAGTTGAATCCGTTGAATCCATTGTCCGCCGCTTTAAGACAGGAGCGATGTCTTTTGGATCATTGAGTCAAGAAGCTCACGAAACGCTAGCTATTGCCATGAATCGTTTAGGCGGAAAAAGCAATAGCGGTGAAGGCGGGGAGCACCCAAGTCGGTATGAATTAGATGAAAATGGTGATAACCGCCGCAGCGGCATCAAGCAAATTGCTTCAGGGCGCTTTGGCGTAAATAGTCATTACCTCGTGAATGCCGATGAACTCCAGATAAAAGTAGCACAGGGAGCAAAACCTGGTGAAGGCGGTCAATTACCAGCAAATAAGGTCTACCCTTGGGTTGCCGAAGTTCGTGGTTCAACACCAGGTGTGGGATTAATATCACCGCCGCCGCACCACGATATTTATTCGATAGAAGACTTAGCACAATTGATTCATGATTTGAAAAATGCGAATCGTGATGCGCGTATTAGTGTCAAATTGGTTTCTAAAGCGGGTGTAGGAACCATTGCTGCTGGTGTTGCAAAAGGTGCAGCTGATGTCATTGTCATCAGTGGATATGACGGGGGGACAGGAGCATCGCCGAAAACAAGTATTAAGCATACGGGACTGCCATGGGAACTCGGTCTTGCTGAAGCCCATCAAACCTTAATGCTAAATGGTTTAAGGGAACGGGTTATTTTAGAAACAGATGGTAAGTTGATGACCGGCAGGGATGTCGTTATGGCTGCTATTCTTGGTGCTGAGGAATTTGGGTTTGCGACAGCGCCTCTCGTAGTGCTTGGCTGTGTGATGATGCGTGCTTGCCATATGGATACCTGTCCAGTGGGTGTTGCGACCCAAAATCCAGAATTACGGGCTAAATTTGCCGGTGATCCAGACCATGTCGTTAACTTTATGCGCTTTATTGCTGAGGAAGTTCGAGAAACAATGGCTGAGTTAGGCTTCCGGACCCTTGAAGAAATGGTTGGCCGGACAGATGTACTAACGATAAGTGAACGTGCTCAAAGCCATTGGAAGGCAAAGTATTTAGATCTCACCACTCTTCTTCATCAGCCAGAAGGTGGTCGAACATACCAGACACCGCAAAATCATAAAATTGATGAATCGCTGGATATGCGTGACATTCTGCCAGCGGTAATGCCGGCATTACTCAATCAAACGCCTGTAGACGTATCTTTCCCAATCATGAATATTAATCGTGTGACAGGAACGATTGTTGGAAGTGAAGTTTCAAAACGTTATGGGGCAAAAGGGCTTCCAGATGATACCATCACCCTTCGTTTTACAGGGTCGGCTGGTCAGAGCTTCGGTGCGTTTATACCAAACGGGATGTCGCTTCATTTAACGGGGGATGCCAATGATTATATTGGCAAAGGTATGTCTGGCGGTAAACTTGTCGTAAAAGCACCGAGTGGCAGTATCGGTGCGAGTGAGAATGTCATTGCTGGAAATGTCGCACTATATGGAGCAACGAGTGGATCAGCTTATATTAACGGTCGTGCTGGCGAACGATTTGCCGTTCGAAACAGTGGTGTAGATGTGGTGGTCGAGGGAATTGGTGATCATGGTTGTGAATATATGACCGGGGGACACGTTGTCATTCTCGGGGATGTAGGCAAAAACTTTGCTGCGGGGATGTCTGGAGGAATTGCTTATATTCTTACTGATCAACAAGAAGAATTTAAATCCCTTTGTAATAAGGAAATGATTGAGTTTGATGATCTCCAACATGAAGAAGATCAAGAGTTAGTTAAAACAATGATTGAAAAACATTTGCAACATACCGAAAGTCAAAACGCTGCGTATGTATTGGAAAACTGGACAGATTTCAGTAAAAAGTTCGTTAAAGTCATCCCGAAAGATTACAAACGTATGCTTGAAAGCATTATAAAACACAAGCAAGCAGGTTTTAGTGATGAACAGGCTGAATTAAACGCCTTCCACGAAAATACCGATAAAAAAAAGCAAGCTGCTAAACAGGCTGTGGCTCAGTAAGAAGGGAGAGTAAAGAATGGGAAAAGCAACAGGATTTATCGAATATGCACGGGAAAAGACGATTGATCGAAATCCTCGTACTCGGTTGAATGACTGGAATGAATACTCGGCTCCTTTTAGTGATGAAACGTTAAAAAAACAGGGTGCACGATGCATGGATTGTGCAACTCCATTCTGCCACATTGGAATGGAAATCCAAGGTGTAACAACCGGGTGTCCCATTCATAATTTAATACCTGAATGGAACGACCTTGCCTATCGCGGCAGATGGAGAGAGGCACTGGACAGACTGCTTAAAACCAATAATTTCCCTGAATTTACAGGCCGTGTGTGCCCTGCGCCTTGTGAGGGCTCATGTACGTTGGCCATCACTGATCCAGCTGTTGCCATTAAAAGCATTGAGCGGACAATCATAGATAAAGGCTTTGAAAACGGCTGGATTACACCACGAATTCCAAAATGGAGAACGGGTAAGAAAATTGCCATTATCGGTTCTGGTCCTACGGGACTCGCAAGTGCTGACCAGTTAAACCAAGCTGGACACTCCGTTACGGTATATGAACGTGCGGACCGAGCGGGGGGACTGCTTATGTACGGAATTCCTAATATGAAGTTGGAAAAAGAAGTCGTTGAACGGCGGATTCGCCTGCTTACACAAGAAGGAATAGATTTTGTGTTGAATACCGAAATAGGGAAAGACATTACCCATGCGGAATTAAAAGCACAATTTGATGCGGTGATTCTCTGTACAGGTGCACAGAAGCAGCGTGAGCTCGATATTGAAGGCAGTGATTCTAAAGGAATACATCTAGCCATGAATTATCTCTCAGCAACAACAAAAAGTTTGTTGGACAGTCAGTTTGAGGATAACCAGTTTATCAATACAGAAGGGAAAGACGTCATCGTCATTGGCGGTGGAGATACAGGGGCAGATTGTGTAGCAACAGCTATGCGTCAAAAATGCCGGAGTGTCGTACAATTCGGAAAGCACCCACAGCTTCCACAAGCTCGTACAGATGATAATATGTGGCCGGCCTACCCAAATGTTTTTTCACTAGACTATGCCTATGAAGAAGCAGACGCAAAATTTGGCGAAGATCCTCGTAAATATTCGGTACAGACAAAGAAAATTGTGGCTGATGAACAAGGTCATGTAAAAGAATTGCATACGATTCAAATGGAGAAATTAAAGAATGAAAACGGCCGGTTTTATTTTAAAGAAATCCCAGGTACCGAAAAAATCTGGCCGGCACAGCATGTGTTTATTGCCATTGGTTTTGAGGGAACAGAAGAACCTCTGTTAAACCATTTCGGCGTTGAGGCAGTTAATAAAAAAATTGTTGCTGCTAAAGGAGATTATCGTACCAATATCGACGGTGTTTTTGCCGCTGGCGATGCTAGACGAGGGCAAAGCTTAATCGTCTGGGCGATTAACGAAGGCCGAGAAGTTGCACGATCTGTGGATCATTATTTAATGGGCAGTACCGTTCTTCCATAATACAAAAAAAGCGCCTGCTGGTGCTTTTTTTGTTGGATTTGATAAGAAAAAACGCCAGAAAAATGCATATAACTTGTATACAAGCACCTAATCCTGCCTTAATATGGTACAATTTAAAAATAGAGTAAATTCCATAATAAAACAGGCTGCAGACATGGTTTTATTGAATACTAGTTAACTAGAATAAGAGACTTTGCAGCAATACAGGAGTGTGTAAAGATTGAAGAAAGATAAAAAGCAAAAAGCTAAAATGCCATTTCGATTGAATCTCCTTTTTCTAGCGGTGTTTTTGTTATTTTCACTTTTGGTTGTTAGGCTCGGTGTCATTCAAATTGTTTATGGTGATGATTATGTTAGTGAATTAGAGCGTACAGAGAATGTAACCGTCAATACATCGGTTCCAAGAGGGAAAATGTATGACCGATATGGAAATGTAATTGTCGATAATGTACCGCTGAATGCGATTACCTATACGAGATACAGTGGAACGACAGCCAAAGAAATGCTTGATACGGCTGAAGAACTCAATAAATTAATTAAAATAGATACAAAACGAGTAACAGATCAAGATAAAAAGGATTTTTGGCTGTTAAACCATCCTGAAGAAGCATTAGAGATGTTGTCAGATAAAGAGAAGGAATTAAAGCCAAAAGAGCAATATAAATTACAAATCAGCAGAGTGAAGCAAGAAGATATTGAGAAAATAATAGGTGAAGATCTAAAGATTCTTGCGATTTTCAGAGAATTTAACAGCGGGATGTCCTTGACGCCGCAAATTGTAAAGAATAAAGGGGTTACCAAAGAAGAATATGCAAGAGTCAGTGAGCATCTAGATACACTTCCGGGCGTAGAAATTACAACGGACTGGAATCGAACATATGCCTATGATGAAACGCTGCAAACGGTCCTCGGTAAAGTATCATCTTCAGATGAAGGCTTGCCTGCTGACCAAATAGATTACTATCTTGCAAGAGACTATAAACGGAATGACCGGGTTGGAAAAAGCTATCTAGAAAAACAGTATGAAGATGTGCTGCAAGGTCAGAAAGCGAAAGTGAAAAATATCACCCATAAAGGGAAGGTTGTTGAAACCGAAGTCATCTCAGAAGGTGAAAGAGGGAAAGACCTAATTCTTACGATAGACATGGAGCTTCAGCTTGCTGCTGAAGAAATACTTGAAAAAGAATTATTGTCGAAAAAACGCGGAGGCGCGAACCGTTACCTGGATCGAGCCTTTGTCGTCCTAATGGACCCGAATACCGGAGAAGTTTTGACAATGGCCGGTAAACAATATGTGGTAGATAAAAAGACTGGTAAATCTTCCGTCAAAGATTTTGCTCTTGGCAATATCAGTACTTCATATACAGTGGGCTCTTCAGTAAAAGGAGCAACTATTTTAACAGGTTATCAGGCAGGAGCCATTTATCCTGGGTCCTATTTAAATGATCAAAGAATGAAAATTAAAGGTACACCGGACAAAGGATCTTATTCAAGTTTTGGTTCTATTAATGATCTAACCGCCCTTCAAAAGTCGTCAAACGTCTATATGTTTAAAACTGCGATTGGTATTGGCGGCGGTCATTATGTATACAACCAAAAGACAGGGATGGATTCTGAAAAAGCCTTTTCAATTATGCGTAATTCCTTTGCTTCCTTTGGTTTAGGAGTTCGTACAGGTATTGATCTTCCAAACGAAACAGCAGGAATTAAAGGCTCGGAAATTACCTTGCCCGGTAAAGCAATGGATTTTGCCATTGGTCAATATGACACATTTACACCAATGCAATTAGCACAATACGTATCTACGATTGCCAACGGCGGCAACCGCATGAAACCGCATCTTGTTAAAGAAATCCACAATCCGATAAATGATAGTAAAAGTCTGGGTCCCGTTTATCAGCAAATTCAACCTACTGTATTAAATCGTCTAGATATGAAGGATGAGTGGATCAAACGTGTGCAAACAGGCTTTAGAATGGTCATGCAGCCAGGGGGAACTGGGTATGCGAACTTTAGTAAAGCAGACTTCCAGCCAGCGGGTAAAACAGGGACGGCTCAGGCATTCTATGATGGACCTAATCGAGTAAAGGGAACACCTCCTGAGGATACGATGAATTTATCACTGGTGGGTTATGCGCCCTATAATAACCCGGAAGTTGCTTTCGCGGTGGTTGTTCCGTGGGCTTACCAGCGACATCAAGATCACAGTATGAATAAAGAGATAGGCTATCAAGTGATGGACAAATATTTCGAATTAAAAAAAGAGCGGCAAAAAGCCGACGCTAAGGCTAGTGACAAAGATAAGAAATAAGGGGGATCTTGGGTGGTAAAAGAAATCTATACATGGGCTAAAGCGATTGTGTTCGCCTTAATTATTACGTTTATCTGCCGTGAGTTCATTTTTTCGCCGGTGATGGTGCAAGGAGAGTCAATGCAGCCAACCTTCGAAGATAATGACAAAATCATTGTCGCAAAAAATAGTAAGATTGAGCGCTTTGATATGATTGTGTTCCATGCAAAAAATCGAAATGAAAATCATATCAAACGAGTGATTGGTCTTCCTGGTGATATAGTGGAAATGAAAGATGACAGATTGTTTATTAATGGAAAAGAATACAAAGAAAACTACCTGAAAAGCAATAAAGAAAGCATCCCTGTGAGGGAACACTTAACTGAAGATTTTAGCTTACAGAACTGGGCTGATAATGCAAAGGTTCCTGCAGATTCTTTGTTCGTATTAGGAGATAATCGCAGAAGAAGTTCAGATGGAAGAGAATATGGGTTTATCAAAAAGGATTCAGTCATTGGAGAAGTAAAAATTCGTATTTATCCTTTGAAGGAAATAGGTATCCCAAAATAAACAAAAATGCGTCCTTTTTAACGAAAGGGCGCATTTTTAACGATCAAAGTTACAACGTTAAAACCATTCTGATTGTTTTCAGGTTATGCCCTTCAAACGGATCATCAAATTCAGCAACCTGTTTAAATCCTTTTGCTACGTAGAAGGTCTTTCCAATTAAATTATCTTTTTCGACATTTATATAAATGTCTTGAATTCCTTCTATTGTTGAAATCCCTTTCTGCAATAATGCCGAGCCAACTCCAGCTCCTTGATAGTCTGGATCTAAATAGATGGACCCAAGTTCAATCTCACCGTCTTCTTTTAAAGGAGAAAAATTAGCAAAGCCAATTACTTGTTCATCCGATTCTGCAACGAATAAATAGGAATTCGCTAGTCTTCTTTCCATACTTTCATCCGAATAAGCAGATTGCAAAAAGCTATCTTGTATAGCAAGAGGAATAATATTTTCATATGTAGAATACCAACTTTTTCTTGCCACTTTCTGAACTTGCTGTATATCTTCCTTTAACATATGTCTAATCATATACTCCATTGACCGCACCTCATTTATTAGAATATTACACCAATTGGTAATAGTATATACCAACCTTCCTAATATCGACAGGAATTCATCAAGATAAGACAGGTATTTTTGAGTTTGGATAGTTTCTGAAAGATAGCTTAAGGTTAACTTTTATCAGCCGGGTTACATGTAATCATCGTTACATAAATGTAATAAAGGATTTTGTCCAAATGTATCGAAAATGTTAGTAATTAACTATGGTTTTTTGAGGAAGGATTACCCATGAATACAGTGACCAATGTAGTAAATTATCGCGATTTGCTTCCACGGAAAAATGGCTTTGTTTTTAAGGTAGTTAAAAAAGAAGATACCTTTATTCATACGTTTATTGAAGGGGAGTTTCTTCAAAAACTTGGATTTAGTCCTGATGATATAATTGGGAAAGAACTAAAAGAGTTTTTATCTGAGGAAGTTGCAGCTCAGAAATTAGTGATATATGAAAAAGTCTGGGGAGGAGCACATGGTAGTTATGATGGTAGTTATGAAGGAAAGTTAAATGGTCATTATTATCTTACATCGTTGAGTCCTAAATTTGCTGGAAAAGAAGTCATTGAAATTACTGGAACTGCTATTGACGTAACAGAAAAGAGAAAGAAAGAAATAAACGGACAAATTCTTGAAAAACTTTCGCTGGTCGGGCAATTGGCAGCGGGTGTAGCTCATGAAATTCGAAATCCTTTAACGTCTATTATTGGTTTCACCCAAATGCTGCAAGAAAGTATCGAAAATGAAGACAAAGAAAGATACTTAGGGATTATTGTTTCTGAGCTAGAAAGAATTAATTTAATTGTAGATGATTTCATGTTCCTGGCGAAGCCAAAAGAATACATCGAAATTACAGAAAATTGTATGAATGAGCTGGTTCATTCTGTTATTCACAGTATGAAACAAGAATTAGAACAAAAAAATATTACGATTCATTCAACTCTTACTTCGCAAATAACAGCAATGTGTGATGCACAGCAAATTAAGCAAGTGCTTTTACATCTTATTCAAAATGCGATTGAATCAAGCGAGAAAGATAAAACAATTTATATCACACTCAAAAAAACTCATGAAAACCAACTTTTATTAACCATCATTGACAAAGGCTGCGGGTTAACAGAAGAAAGACAAGACCGATTGTTTGAGCCGTATTATTCAACGAAAGAAAAAGGAACAGGACTTGGATTAATGCTGACAAAGCAAATTATTGAAAATCATAATGGAAAAATCATATTAAACAGTACAGCGGGTAAAGGAACAACTGTAGAAGTATATTTGCCGCTGTCTGTATAACCTAATCTGTCGAAGAATTGACAAAGAATAGCCATCGCGGTGATCTTCATATTACTACTAAGAAAGGCTGTGCTGAAAATGTCTAATTCATCTGCTTCACTACCAAGGAAATTCGGATTGATTGTATTTTCTTTTGTATTTATCGCTGCGGGCATTTACCACTTTACCGAGGCAGAGGGTTTTACTGCCATGCTTCCGGATTTTATTCCGTGGAGAGCAGCGATTATTTATCTCACTGGTGTGCTTGAATGGATCTTAGCTATTTTTCTTTTCATACCTAGCATTCGTCATAAAACAGGAGTGGTCATCGCATGGTATTTAGTGCTGATTTTTCCTGCTAATATTTATGCTGCATTTGCCAGCATTCCTGCACCTGGCTTTGAATCTAGCCCTCCATGGGCTTTATGGGTAAGACTAATCTTTCAGCCATTGCTGATTTGTTGGATTCTTTGGGCTACAAAACTACCTTACCGAGCAAACAATGGGTATGTTTTATCCAATGACCTTCAAAACAAATTGAAACATTAAAATTAAGGGAGGGAAATGAAATGGAAAGTGTTGCTGATTTACAAAAGCGCTGGGAAAGACATCGGCACGTCCTTCAAGAAGTACTAAAAAAGAATCGATGACGAATATCTTCATTTTTCCCCTTGGGATGGGGGGATGCCGTTGAGTGCGTTAGTAATCCATATAACGGTGTCCTTTGATTTGTTTTTAGCAAAGGTTCAGAACAACCCTTTTACCTCTTCTGCACCCATGGATGCACATTCGATGGATGAATTAAGAAGTTATTTCAATCAGGCAACAGAAAAAACGCTTCAGAGCTTTCAAGGTTTATCTGCAGAGAACTTGGGGATGACGATAGAGATCAATGAAATGGAAGACACAGGCGCTAATTGGCTTTCAACTGCGATTGATCATGAAATCCATCATAAAGGACAGGTTTTCACCTATGCTCGAATCGTTGGAGTCGACTCTCTGCCGTTCTTTATCACAAAACCATAACTTTTTTATATGGATATTTCATCTAAAATACCTGGAATTTCATTTTTATGTGTAAATGTATTATAGTTAAGTAGAATTACTAGTTGAATATGGAGGTTTTACCAATGGCAAAAACGTTTATGCAAATGGTTGGGGAAGCACGTGAAAATGTACCAGGTGTTACTTCTGCACAAGCTCGTGAAAAAATTCAAGAAAATCCGAACACATTAGTAATTGATGTACAAGATGCAAAAGATGCTGGAGCATGTGGATTAATTCCTAGCAGCTTGAATATTTCACTAGGAATGCTGGGCATTCGTGCAGATCTTGAACTGCCAGAACAAATGAGAGAAAGTGAATTAGCTGATCGTAATCGTCCTGTTTTAGTTACATGCGGTGCTGGTGGACAAGCGGCTCTAGGCGCTTACCTTCTTCATCAAATGGGATTCACAGATGTTGCGTACATTGAAGGTGGAACAACTGCATGGAAAAATGCAGGCTACGAAGTAAACTAATAGGTTAATCAAAAGAGCTGTCCAATATGTGATGGCTCTTTTTGTTACTGGATGCGTATTTTTATTTATGAAGATCGAGGCGTGAGGAGGGAACTTGTACGCAAAAAATCATCTTAAACAATGGTGTTGAAATGCCTATTCTCGGTTTTGGAGTTTTTCAAATTCAAGATGAAAAAGAATGTGAACAAGCTGTTTATGAAGCGATTACGGCAGGTTATCGTTTAATTGATACAGCTGCCTCTTATTTAAATGAAGAAGCTGTGGGCAGAGCTATTATACGGAGCGGTGTGGCAAGAGAAGAATTGTTTATTACGACGAAACTTTGGGTTCAGGATGCAGGGTATGATAACACGAAAGAAGCATTTGCCCGTTCACTCGAACGATTGCAATTGGACTATCTGGATTTGTATTTAATACATCAGCCATTTGGCGATGTATACGGTTCATGGCGTGCGATGGAGGAAATGTATCACGAAGGTAAGATTAGAGCTATTGGGGTTAGCAATTTCTATATGGATCGTTTAACAGATCTCATTATTCATACTGACGTTGTTCCTGCTGTAAACCAGGTTGAAACCCACCCTTTTAACCAACAAATAGGAAGCGCCAAACAGATGAAAGAGCATAATGTCCAACTAGAGTCTTGGGGTCCATTTGCTGAAGGAAAAAATAACATGTTCCAAAACGAAACATTAGTTTCAATTGGTGAAAAGCATAATAAATCAGTTGCACAGGTGGTTTTACGTTGGCTGACACAAAGAGGCATCGTTGCCATTCCGAAGTCTGTTCGTAAAGAAAGAATACTTGAGAATTTCAATATTTTTATTTCGAATTAAGTCAGGAAGATTTAGAGAAAATGACATTTAATTTAGAAATAGTTGCCTTCAAAGAGCTGCCAATGGCCGCTCTTTTTTATTGGGGCAAACCTCACATTCATCACTTTACCAATAATAGAAAATGAAAGAGGGGACACACACAAGAAAGCTTGGGAGGGCAATCGCTAAAATCCGGGTAGCTAACCTTATTTTTTTATTACGTGAACTGCTTGATTCCTGTATATCCAGATGGTAATGATCTGGATCCTTATATGCCCCTGTAATAAATCCCGCTAGAAAAATAAATGGAAAAGCAGTTATAGCCGTAATGGCTGGCAGCATTCGCCACTCCCAGAAAAACAGTAGAATTGCTAAATCGATTGCAAGTAATACCACTCCAGTGATCAGATACTTCTTCATCGTATTCCCTCCAAAAAACCTTTTCTTTATTATACCAATTATTGGAATAATCGTGGGGTTGATTTGTTTTATGGACATTCCTCTTTAAGGGACAAATACACTGCGTTAACAAACGTACATTTAAACGAGCTTGGACATATAACCTTCCCCTTTTCTATAGCGGTGAATATCTTAGTAGGGTAATGGACATGCCGTGTTAAATGGCAGGGATCTATTAAGAGAAAGGAGTACAATCATGAACTTCATAATGGCTATGAGTATAGGGGTGTTCATTCTAACCATGATTGTGATCTTATGGAGACCTCAAGGATTAAATGAAGCTTGGCCAGCTTCGATTGGTGCAGCCGTTTTAATTGTGGGAGGGGTAGTAACAGGCACTGACCTAATCGATATCATGGGGAAAATCGGAGGGGCATCAGTCACGATTATCGCAACGATTGTTATGGCTGTTATTCTTGAAAGTTTCGGATTCTTTCATTGGGCAGCAACAAGGCTGGTCAATTTATCAAAGCAATCGGGTCACCGGTTATACTGGAATATACAACTGTTATGTTTTTTGATGACCCTTTTATTCAATAATGATGGGAGTATTTTAATTACGACACCGATTTTAATTCTTCTTTTAAAGAAACTCCATATAAAACCGCATCAGCAAATTCTCTATTTAATTTCGGGTGCGTTAATTGCCACCGCTTCAAGTGCACCGATTGGAGTCAGCAATATTGTTAATTTGATTGCTTTGAGAATCATTGATATGAGTCTCTATATGCATACAGCCATGATGTTTGTCCCGGCGACACTTGGACTGTTATTTATGTCTTGGCTCATGTATATGGTCATTAAAAATCGATTGCCCAAAACACTTCCTGGAATTGCTAATGACATCGAAGAATCATTTTTTAGTAAACACTTCCATCCCTTGAAAGGAAAACTATCAGTTGAAACAAAACGAAAACGGACCAAATTGATGACGAGGGTCTTGCTTTTTGTGCTTCTTATTCGATGTTTGATTTTCGCCGCATCGTATTTTGGAATACCGATTGAAATGGTTGCTGTTTCTGGATCACTGATTATGTTGTTTTGGAGATGGTATCATTTACGGACAAGTCCATTTGATATTCTGAAAAAAACGCCCTGGCATATCCTTGTTTTCGCTTTTTCTATGTATGTCATTATTTATGGACTGCAAAATGCGGGTTTAACGACCATGCTGGTGGAGTGGTTTGAACCAATTGTTAATCAAGGTTTATTCCAAGCCACGTTAATTATGGGCAGTTTGGTTTCTGTTCTATCAAATATCTTTAATAATCATCCAGCTTTAATGATCGGTACCATTACCTTAACAGAAATGGGTTTAGATCCAGTCACGTTAAAAACGATTTATCTAGCAAATATTATCGGTAGTGATTTTGGCTCGTTATTATTGCCAATTGGTACATTAGCCTCGCTCATATGGATGGATATTTTAAAGAAAAACAAAATAAAAATTTATTGGAGAGATTATTTATCCATTTCACTGGTGGTTATACCAGTAACCACACTATTGACGCTATTTTTACTCTATTATTGGGTGCAATTTATATTTGCCTAAACGGCGGGAGGAGATATACGTGAGAAATATGAAAACGCTGATAGGAGAAAATGTAGACATTGAACTGTCAGGCAAAAGTTTCTTCACAGGGATACTAACAGATGTAGGACTAGACATATTGGTCTTATATAATGGACAAGCGTTTTATTATATTCCCTTGCTGCATGTTCATCGAATTCAGCTTAATACGAATAAAGATGAACAAACAGAGAGTACAGAAGAAAAATCATTAGTAGAAGACACAGAAATATTATCTTATCGCAGTATGTTAACCAATGCGAAGGGAGTATTCTCCGAAGTATATGTTACAGGCAACCTGACCTATCATGGCTATATTATTCAAGTGCTTACAGACTATATTGTTTTTTATTCGCCGGTTTATAAAACGATGTATATATCACTGTCACATTTAAAATGGTTGACCCCATACAGTCAAAACATTAATCCCTATACGCTTACGAACGAAAAACTACCAGTAAAGCCTTCATCTGGGCCGTTAGTTCGTTCTCTAGAGGAACAGTTAAAGAAAGAAATAGGCGGGTTAGCCGTATTTGATGGAGGAGGAGAGATGCAGAAAATTGGTTTACTGAAACAGATTGAAGAACAATGCATCGAATTAGTCAATGCAAATGGAACAACCGTATTTCTAAGGCTAAACCATCTAAAGTCTGTCTATTTCCCATGAGTCATTAAGGAGTAAAAGGAACCCTAGGAGCCAGCTTTTACGGCTCTTTTTTTTATGAGAAGAACGTTCATTCGAGCAGAATGGACCAATTTTTGTTACGATACAGCTAGTAGTAGATGGAATCTCGAAAAGGAAGGAAGAAGTTTTTGAATACACAAACAACGGCAACGCTTTTATTTGAGTTTAACGGTCAATCACTGCTTTTTACGAAGCCTATTAGAATTCACCAAACTGATCAGTTAGATGAAGTACTGCAAGTGATGAATAGGGTTCAAAAAGAACTGGATCAAGGCTATTATGCTGCAGGCTTTGTGTCTTATGAAGCAGCTCCCGCCTTTGATTCTTCTTTTAAAGTAAAAGAGGGGGGCAACGTGCCGCTTATCTGGTTTGGAATATTTGAAACACCAGTCAATGGAGAAGGTTTGACATATGATACCGCTCGTTATGAAACGACAAATTGGCAAAGCGATACCAGCGCAGCTGACTATGAGCAGGGCTTTCAAAAAATTAAACAAAAAATTGAAAGCGGTGATACCTATCAAGTTAATTACACAATGAAGCTGCACTCTTCTTTTAGTGGAGATTCCTTTGCTTATTATCAAGATTTGGCAAAGGCGCAGAACTCCGCTTATAGTGCTTATTTAGATATCGGCGATATAACCATTCTATCAGCGTCTCCAGAGCTTTTTTTTAATTGGAAAAACGATATGATTACCACACGTCCTATGAAGGGCACTGTAAAAAGAGGTTATTCAAAAGAACAAGACGAGAGGCAAAAGGAATGGCTCCGTCTGTCAGAAAAGAACATAGCAGAAAATCTTATGATTGTCGATTTACTGCGTAATGATTTAGGGATAATCGCAGAGAATGGATCGGTACATGTCGATGAGCTGCTAACAATTGAACAATATCCGACTGTGTGGCAAATGACGTCAACCATCCGTGCCAAAACAAATCCTTCAGTTACGTTTATTGATTTATTTAAAGCTCTGTTTCCGTGTGGATCGATAACAGGTGCTCCCAAAATAAGTACGATGGATATTATTGCAGCGATTGAACAATCTCCACGTGGAATCTATTGTGGGGCAATTGGATATCTAACGCCCAATCGAGAAGCGGTTTTCAATGTCCCCATTCGGACTGTCGTACTCAATACTGAAGCTGACGAACTGGAATATGGCGCAGGTGGAGGAATTACTTGGGATTCAGAGATTAAAGAAGAATACAAAGAAGCCTATCTAAAGGCATCGTTACTCTCAACTATTACTCCCGACTTTCAACTTCTTGAAACCATTAAACTCGAGAATGGACAGTATTATTTGCTTCAGCATCATTTAAAACGGCTGATGAAAACGGCTGACTATTTTGGGATTAAGATTCAACTTATCGACATTCGTAATGAATTAAATCTATTTGCGCAACAGTGTCGGACAGGCCTGAAAAAAGTGCGTCTGCTGATTAATAAGGCTGGAATTGCTTCAATAGAATGTACCGATCTTGAACAGCTGAGTGGAGTGAAAAAGGTAATATTGGCGGATACTCCTACGAATAAAGATAATCCGTTTCTGTATCATAAAACAACTAATCGACAAATATATCAAGCTTTTCAAGCGAGCTTTCCCGATTATTTTGATGTTCTTCTCTATAACGAGAAAAAGGAACTAACAGAGTTTACAAATGGTAACCTTGTACTAGAGATTAATAATGAATTTGTAACACCACCAGTACATAACGGACTCTTGCCGGGAACATTTAGGGAAGAGCTTTTGATGACAAAACAAATCGTAGAAAAAACAGTCACGCTGGATGATTTGCAGCGAGCATCTAACATCTGGTTTATCAATAGTGTTAGGGGCTGGGTTGAGGTGGAATTGTGTTACTGAGTTGTCTTACCTCTAAGTTTGTATGGTTTAAAGTGTGAATGGTTAAAGTAAGACCATTCACTAAAGGAGGGGTAAGGATGGATAGTACGAATGAGTTTGTCAAGAAAGTCGTGGAACAGCAGCAAAAACAGAAAAAGAATCAAAAACGTCAAGGAAAAGGTCATCCGGAATTTAAACTTCCCAATAAACAGCATTAACTAAAGCAAGAAAAAGAAAAACAGACTCTCAAACGAGAGTCTGTTTTTTTTATGAATTAGGCTTTTTGTACGTTAGTAGCCTGTGGGCCTCGTTGGCCTTGTTCAACTTCGAAGGTTACTTCTTCGCCTTCTTCAAGCGATTTGTATCCTTCACTTTGAATAGCAGAGAAGTGTACAAATACATCGTCGCCATCTTCCCGCTCAATGAATCCAAAGCCTTTTTCACTGTTAAACCATTTTACTTTACCACGTTCCATTATTGTTGCCTCCTAGCACTTGTGTAAATCGCAATTGTAGTTGCGTATATATTATTACCGGAAGCAGATTTTTTTAAACCTGTTCGATCAGATTTTATTTTCAATGTGAAAAGCTGCCGCAAGATAAATCTTTGTTGACTTTCTTAATTCCACATACTAGAATATGCTTATCCAACAGTATATGACTTATAAGAAAACATTTGTAATGAAGGGTTTTACCTGTACTGCTTCCATGCAGACAGTAATAATGGAGGTTCATTTTACTTGTTAACAAAATGTATGAATTTTTTAAAAATCGGCTCGGCCTCGATTGATTTGGTACTTCATGAAACTGAATTTTTACCTGGTGCAAATGTAAAAGGGTGTTTTTATCTTAAGGGCGGCTGGGTGAAACAAAAAATAAAACGGTTAGAATGCGATTTAATTGTTAAAAACAATGAAACCAATCAAGAGACAATGGTGGAAGCAGCCACTACGATCTTAATGTCTAAAGTTATTGATCCCAATTCTATGTGTGAATTCCCATTCTCTTACAAACTGCCGATAGAGCTTCACCATTCAGATGTGTTGAGCTATCGCTTTCACACTCGATTGATTTTCACAAATGAAGTGAAACAAAATGATCATGATGAGATTAAAATCGTACGCTGACGTACTACGAATAAAATCAAACGAAGGCCTATATAGCCTTCTTTTTTTATGTAAAACCTGGAAAAGTAAGTGTTTCAATATAGAATAAAAGGGGTGGAGGCAGGTGGTCATAGCAATTGGGGTTATTGTGGTTATGATTATGTCTATGTTCACAGTAGCAATCATCATAATCCGAAAGCAGTCTAAAAAGACAGAGCCAGAGTATTTTCATACATATATGCATCAACCGGGAACCAATTTTTCTTTCTCATTAAAACAGAATGGAAACGAAGAATGTTCGGTACATAATCATCAAAAAATGCCGCTCGCAAGCACAGTAAAATTACTAATTGCGATAGAATTTGCTCGTCAGGTTTCCGAGGGACTATTGGACAAGAATGAACAAATCTCGTTGACTGAGCTTGATTTATTTTACATTCCGGGTACGGATGGAGAGGCACATCCCGAATGGCTGAGTCAAATAAGACAACAACAACTTATTCATAATAGCCATGTCAACCTAATTGAAGTAGCAAAAGGGATGATGGCATTCAGTTCTAATGCGAATACAGAGTATTTATTGCGCAGGCTGGGACTTGATGCGATTAATCAGCAGCTAACCTTGTTAAATCTTCGAGAACATGATGACTTGTACCATTTTTGTACCGCAGTCATGATTCCAGCTTATTTAGGAGAACAATACGAAAACGAACAGGTTTTAGACAAGCTGACGAAGATGTCTCAAGATGAGTATGTGTTACTTGCTGGGCAACTTACGACCGAACTAGCTGATGGTAAGCTACAGGAGTTGAAACAAAAGGTTATGCCTATGTCAGAAAATCTGCAGAGAATATGGTCGGACCGTCTTCCAGGTGGAACGACGGCGGACTATCTTCACTTGCTGGAACTCATCAATCAAAAAACAGTTCTTCCTAAAAACATGCAGGATATTTTGGATGAAATAGTAGAAACAGCCATGACTAACCCGCGTAATCAAACGTGGTTGAAGCATGCAGGCTTTAAGGGCGGATCAACAAAATGGGTATTTACGCTGGCTGCTTACTTTACAGATCATCACCACAATACAACCGAGCTTGTTTTCTTTGCCAATGATTTGGAACCACTGCAGTTGATGAAACTACAAGAAAATGCAAATGAATTTATGGTGAAGATCGTGAAGGATAAGGAATTTTTAAAAACATGTGCAAAAGTAAATCGGGGGTTTGTAGTACCGTTAAATAAAGCCGAGTAATCTTGGTCAGACTGTCAGGTACTACCGACAGTCTTTTTTTTTTGCTGCAAAGCAATAAAAGCCAACCATATTATGAACGAGTATAGGGCAGATTAGGTAATAAGATATATCGGTTTACATAGGGTAGGGGGGTATGCTACTATATGAATAAGGGGTGAGTGAAATGGATTTAGAGATGCTGTCATCGGACGATAGTGCTTGCTGTACTACGGATGATGAAACTAGGAAAAGTCATCATTCCGAGAAAACAAAAAAGGATTTAATTACCCGTCTTAATCGAGTAGAAGGTCAAATCCGAGGTATAAAAGGATTAATTGAGAAAGATACGTACTGTGACGATGTGATTAATCAAATTGCATCAACACAGGCAGCCCTCAATGGGGTGGCAAAGCTCTTACTTGACCGGCATATGAGAAGCTGTGTCGTAGATCGAATCAATGAAGGCGACTTAGATGTTGTCGATGAAGTACTAATTACGATTCAAAAATTAATGAAAAAATAAAGGAGAAGTGAAGAGAATGGAAAACGTAACTTTGAATGTATCTGGGATGTCTTGTGGGCATTGTGTAAAAGCTGTAGAAGAAAACGTAGGAAAGCTTAATGGAGTGAATTCAGTCAAAGTTGACTTAGAAACAAGTAAAGTCGAGGTTGCTTTTGAATCTGAAAAATTGAGTCTTGATACAATAAAAGAGACAATTGATGATCAAGGATATGAAGTTAAGTAAGTAAAGGGGACGCATGTCGTCCTTTTTTAATTAGTTAAGAAAGAAGTGTGGGAATCATGGCTGATTCATTAAAGGAAGCAACTATGCAAATAAAAGGCATGACCTGTGCAGCCTGTTCAGCAAGAATTGAGAAAGGATTAAACAAAATGCCAGGTGTGGAAGAAGCAAATGTTAATCTAGCTCTCGAAAGATCAACGATTCATTATGATTCCAGCCAAATAAGTACTGGAGAGCTAGAACAAAAGATACTTGATCTCGGTTATGAGGTGGTTAAGGAGAAGCGTGACTTCGCCATTACCGGCATGACCTGTGCAGCTTGTTCAGCACGAATAGAAAAGGTACTCAACAAAATGGAAGGAGTATCATTTGCTGGAGTCAACCTGGCTATTGAAAAAGCAACGGTTGAATATAATCCAGCTCAGACATCAGCGAAAGAGATTGTTCAACGTATTGAAAAGATTGGCTACGGTGCGATTATTGATGATGCCAAAGAGGCAGGTGACTATCGCCAAAAGGAAATTCAAAAACAAACGACCAAATTAATAGTATCTGCGGTACTGTCTTTTCCATTATTATGGGCGATGGTGAGCCATTTCTCCTTCACCTCTTTTATTTATCTGCCGGACTTTTTAATGAATCCATTTGTGCAAATGGCTCTGGCTACACCTGTTCAATTTCTAATTGGCTGGCAGTTTTACATGGGCGCATACAAGGCATTACGGAATAAAAGTGCCAATATGGATGTATTAGTCGTTCTCGGAACTTCATCTGCTTATTTTTATAGTGTCTATCAAGCAATTATCTATCAAAATAGTCACCATTCAGCACAATTATATTTTGAAACGAGTGCCGTGTTAATTACGTTAATTATTCTTGGTAAATTATTCGAAGCAAAAGCAAAAGGACGCTCTTCAGAAGCCATTAAGAAACTCATGAATTTACAGGCTAAAACAGCAGTAGTTATCAAAGACGGCAAAGAAATCGAAGTTTTATTAGAAAACGTCATCAAAGACGATATTCTTGTAGTTAAACCAGGAGAAAAGATTCCTGTGGATGGAATTGTTCTTGAAGGAAATTCGGCTGTAGATGAATCTATGTTAACTGGAGAAAGCATACCAGTTGATAAAATAATCGGCGATGAAGTAATCGGGTCAACGGTTAATAAGAATGGTTTCATAAAAGTACGCGCTGCAAAAATTGGCCGCGAAACAGCTCTTGCACAGATTATTAAAGTGGTAGAAGAAGCGCAAGGCTCGAAAGCACCTATTCAACGACTTGCAGATAAAATATCTGGCATTTTCGTACCTGTAGTTGTTGGTATCGCTCTTGTAACATTCTTGATATGGTTTCTTTTAGTCCATCCGGGAGAGTTTACAGACGCCTTGGAAGCCATGATTGCTGTCCTAGTAATTGCTTGTCCCTGTGCACTTGGCTTGGCTACACCCACTTCTATTATGGCAGGTTCAGGACGGGCAGCAGAATTTGGTATACTATTTAAAGGCGGCGAACATCTAGAAACCACGCATCATATTGATACGGTCATCGTGGATAAAACAGGAACGGTGACAAACGGTAAACCAGAATTAACGGATGTAATCATCGAAGGACCCTGGAAAGAAACAGAATTCCTATCTTTTGTGGGGACGGCCGAGAAACAATCCGAACATCCACTAGCAAAAGCGATTGTCCAGGGGATTCAATCAAAAGATGTGGACTTACAAATAGTTGCTGATTTTGAAGCACTGCCTGGCTATGGTGTTCGGGCGTTAATCGATCAAAAGGTAGTATTAATCGGTACCCGGAAACTGATGGTAGAAAATAAGATTGAAACCGGAACAGCTGGTATTACAATGGAAACGCTAGAAAACGGCGGGAAAACAGCGATGCTGGTCAGCATTGATGGTCATTATGCCGGACTAATTGCTGTCGCCGATACGTTGAAAAGTACTTCAAAGGATGCTATTGTCCGCTTAAAATCAATGAATATAGACGTGATTATGATTACAGGTGACAACAAGCGTACCGCGGAGGCGATTGCAAAAGATGTGGGGATCGACCATGTGATTGCCGAAGTCCTTCCCGAAGGAAAGGCAGAAGAAGTCACGAAACTTCAGCAAGCTGGTAAGAGAGTAGCGATGGTTGGAGACGGAATCAATGATGCACCCGCGCTGGCATCTGCTGATATTGGTATGGCTATTGGGACAGGAACGGATATTGCAATGGAAGCAGCTGATATTACGCTTATCAGTGGCGATTTAAATAGTATTGCGGATGCAATTTTAATGAGCAGGGAAACAATGAAGAATATTAAGCAAAACCTTTTCTGGGCATTTGCCTATAATGTAATAGGCATACCAATTGCTGCGATAGGTCTGCTTGCCCCATGGGTAGCAGGGGCTGCAATGGCATTTAGTTCCGTATCGGTTGTATTGAATGCCCTGCGCCTGCAGAAAATCAAGTTAAAATAAGCACCATCTGAAGCGAAGCAATTCGCTTCTTCTTATATTTGGCATCACAAATGGTATTCAATATATCGAGTACTTAAAAAGCCTTATCTTTTTATGGGTGCATTTAGTGGTAGAAATAATGATGTAGGAAATCATGAGGGGTTAATATGTCAACAATCGATTTACAAAAGAAAAATGTGCGAATTGTTTTAGAAAAGAAACAATTAACTAAAGTAAAGGCCAGAGTGGGTTTAGTACTTGATTTAACAGGTTCAATGAGAAAAATGTATAATAACGGAACGGTTCAAGAGGTGGTAGAGAGGATTCTTGCCATTGCCTCCCAATTCGATGATGACGGTATACTGGATGTTTGGGTTTACGATAATGAATATACCCGGTTAGATTCAGTAGATGAAAAGGATCTCAGTGGATATGTAGATAGAAAAATACTCAACAATGATTCTATACATAAATTCGGACGAAACGATGAAGTACCTGTAATGAAGGATGTAATGAAGAAATATATAGCAGAAGATCCAAGTGTTGATCCGGCTTATATCGTTTTTATTAATGATGGTGGAGTAAAGAAGACGATTAAACCAATTATTGAAGGTGCCTCTAATCAACCGATTTTTTGGCAATTCGTAGGGATTGGGAACGGAAACTTTGATTTTCTTAAGCAGTTAGATAAAATGGAAGGTCGTTATGTAGATAATGCCAACTTTATTCAAATTGAAAATATCAGCACGATCCCTGATAAACAGTTATATGAGTTACTATTAAATGAATTTCCCATCTGGCTAAAGGAAGCAACTAAAAAGGGCATCCTAAATAAACAGAATAAGCCTGTCAAGCAAGTTCAACCTGAAGTTCTCAATATCTGGCAAAAACTTAAAAAAATATTTTCATCTAATCATTAAGATTAGTAGACACTTGCAGACATCACACAAGTGATTTGGCGTTTAAAAGGACTTGAAACGATGCTTTTTCTGTTTTTTTCATCAGTATTCCTTATAAAAGGCTGTATCCTGACTTGTTAACTCGGAATTGATTGTTCTATAAACATAAATATAGTAAACTATATTTATGTTTGTGAAAAACGAGGTAAAAGTCTTTATGAAAAATAAAAAATTAAAATCGATTATCGTTCTATCTGTTCTAATCATGCTCTTATTTATGAGTCTTAATGTCTACATATCTTACATAGGAATAAAAGAATCTGCAAAAAAGGCTATCGCAAATCAAAATATAGAAATAGCAGAGACATTAGCCCGTTCATTAGATGTAGAAACTTATAAGATCTTTTTGGAAAATCCAGAAAAAAATAAGGAATACCAAATGATCAAAACCTTTTTAGAAGATGCTAGAAAAACAACTGGAGCTCTACATGTGTATACGCTAAAGATTGATAATCCAAAAATATCAAAAGCTATGATTGCTGCGATCCCGAGTGAATTAGAAGCAATCCCGATTAGTGTTGAATGCACAGTACCTGAAGAACAAGTTTCTCTTGCCTATCAAGGACAAAGTTTTGCCACAGATATAATTTCTGATGCTGTTTATGGTGAGTACCTTACTGTCGGGGTACCAATTAATGATCAGACAGAGGTAATAGGCTATTTAGCCATAGATGTTGGTATTGATGTTATTAATGATATAAGTGAAAAAGTTCTGAAGAGCAGTATGTCAAATCTATTTATTAACGGCTTACTTGTCATTCTTGTATTAGTTTTCTTTTTTTTACTCAACAAATGGTACCAAATGGTGCTGCACAAGGAAATTGTCGAAACAGAAGTTACCTATCATTCAGAAATTCAGTCACTGCTTGCGTCCGTTCAATCTCTTCGACATGATGTATCTAACCATATTCAAGTTGTTCACGGGTTATTAAAACTTCAAGAACATGATAAAGCTTTGAATTATTTAACCGCTTTGTCAGAAGATATACATTCCATTGAATCTGTTAAGCTGCAAGTGAAAAATCCTGGGTTAGCAGTCCTCTTGGAAACAAAGAGATTAACAGCTCAAAACAACAATATTGATATAGCCATTGACCTATCCGATGATGAATTCGATCAAATGAAAACAACCGATCTAATAAAATTATTATCTAACGTTATTGATAACGCTATAGAAGCATCATGTGAAATACCAGAGAAAGACCGTCGAATTACAATTTGCTGTAAGAAGAATCCAGACAATTATGGATTTGTAGTGAAGAATACTGGATCCAAGATTGAAAGCATCAATCAAGAAGAACTGATTAAAAGCGGCTACTCCACAAAAAAAATGGTACCTGGGAAAGTAAGAGGTCAGGGATTATTTATTGTTAATGAAATTGTCAATAGATACAATGGTGAACTAGCTATACAATCCAATGATATTGAAACAACCGTTACTATGGTCATACTCTGTAGAAAATAATGTTGAATATGAGTGGTAAAAAAAACTTGAAGATTTCTATTTTTAAGTTTTTTTTCCGCTATTTTAAATGTAACTAGTACTATTGAAAGCCAGGATTTAGTCATGATAAATACAACCTATTTAATCAATCTCCGAGCAAATCCTCACTTTTCATTCTCACTAATTCTTTATTAAGAGCGAACATACTTTAATAGTTAAATAAATTGAGTAAGATATCCCTTAACGTGAAATGAGTTAAGTGGTATATACGATTAATTGGATTTTTATAAAAACCCGTGGCATAAGCTTATACCTTTTTAAACACCATGAATAAATTACAGATAGAACAAGTCTTGATAACTTGTATTACACCAAGATTGTTCAATAATTATTAAAGGAGAAAGTGAATGTCTAATCCAAATATACCGAATATTTCACCCATTATATCAATCACAAGGGATGATGTGATTAATCTGCTCTTAGCCTCCATTGCGATGGAAGAGCTAGGACTGGCTCACATTATTAATGCTGAAGGGGAAAAAATTCAATATGCACTTGGTACTTTGCCTGGTTTGACCTCGCCAGCAACATTAGCAGAAATTTTACAAGTCAATTCAAGTGTTCAAGATACTCTCTCAATGGCTATACAAAAAGAACTACTATTAGATAGCAAACTAAAACAAGTAACTTCAATTACGACGTCGATTGGTCCAACAGGACCAACTGGAGCGACCGGAGCCACGGGAGGTACACCAGGATTGACGGGAGCCACGGGAGCCACCGGAGATCCAGGAGCGACCGGAGCAACTGGGGAAGCAGGAGCGACAGGAGTTACAGGAGCAACTGGGGAAGCAGGAGCAACTGGAGCCACAGGAGATCCAGGAGCGACCGGAGCAACTGGGGAAGCAGGAGCAACTGGAGTCACAGGAGCAACCGGAGAAGCAGGAGCAACTGGAATCACCGGAGCAACTGGGGAAGCAGGAGCAACTGGAGTCACAGGAGCAACCGGAGAAGCAGGAGCAACAGGAGTAACGGGAGCCACCGGAGAAGCAGGAGCAACTGGAGTTACAGGAGCGACTGGGGAAGCAGGAGCAACAGGAGTAACCGGAGCAACTGGGGAAGCAGGAGCAACTGGAGTCACCGGAGCGACTGGGGAA
>NZ_AJTN02000204.1 GCF_000305495.1 Peribacillus psychrosaccharolyticus ATCC 23296
ACCTCTTCATTCATCAGTAACTTGATTCCATCTCATTTCGTCCTCAGATGATAAATCAAAGCCCTGTTTAACTAAGCTTTGTTTGATGCTAAGTTGATAAGCTGGATATTGCCGAAAGTGATTGATATATCGATCCGATTCAGCGACAGTCTTTATTGGAGGAATTTGAGTTTCTTCCACTGACATTTTAAATATGACATCCTTTTCTTGCATATAGGAGAAGAAGCTTTGTATTGTTTCTTTTGACGCATCCCTGTTTTGAAATACCGAAAGTCCGCTTCCATTGACCAGTAACTGTTCTGAGGAACTAGGAAACGCCATAGGCTCCCATTTAAATGTGCTGCCTATCAACTTTTCCAGTAAATGCAGTTTACTTGAAGAACTAATCAACACGCCTGCATGTCCATTCACAAAATCGGTTAAAGCCATCATTGATGAGTATTCCGGAAAAAAAAGCTTTTCTCCGTTTACTTGATCCTCTTCAGTGAAATCAGGAGGGAGCATGTTCAACTTATACCAAGGATACATGGCGTCCGCTAAGATAGGGGTTTTTGAATCCGACAACTCCCATAGATCCTGCAGTGTCTGTATGTTCAGCTTATCATTATACTTATTACTATTAACGTACAGAATGGGGACTTCATATCCAAGTGGAATGGCGTACAAGTTTTCATTAATCGAAAAACGGGCCTCGATCACCTCTATTAAACTTGCGGAGAACTCCTCTTCTACATATTCATTAACAGGTATAAGAGATACGTTCTCAACTAATGGAAAGATTCCATATAAGGAAGGAATTTCGGCCATATCCGGTGTATTCCCTGATGAGTTCGCTAGTTTAAGCTCTTCTACTAAATGTTCAGCAGATTTCATTTTTTTCATAAAAATAACAACCTCAGGATTTTCCTTTTTATACGCTTCAACACTGTTAACCAACTTGGAAGAATACACCCAGATGGTAAATGTGCTGCTCCCATTCTCTTGCGTTTGTATGGCTGGTTTGGGTTTTAATCCGAATAGATAGATCCCTATTAAGAAAATCACAATGATGCTGCTAATAAATAACGCTCTCTTCATAGAGGTCTTCCCTTCTGGTTATTAGATCGGAATCCCCTTTTTTCCAGAAATAATCGTCACAATAATTAATGAAGCAATTGTACTGAGTGACAAAATAGAAGCAAGCGCTGCTGCAGTACCGTAGCTTGACGTAAAAACTTGTGAATAGATCGCAACCGTAATGGTTGAAGTGGCTCCTGTATAAAGAACAATCGTTGAACTCAGTTCATTAATAGTCGTCACCCAGCTAAGAATCGCTCCAGACAAAACACCAGGCAGCATGAGTATCGCGGTAGTTTTAAAGAACGTCTTCATTGGAGGTACGCCTAAGCTTATCGACGCTTCTTCCACACTGCGGTCAATTTGATAAAGGATGGCGGTACTGGACCTCATCGTATATGGCAGCTTTCTTATACTATAAGCAATGACTAAAATAATCCATGTTCCTGTTATTTCAATCGGCGGTTTATTAAATGCTACGATAAAACTAATACCTAAAACTGTACCTGGTATAACGTATGGAATCATGATCAGCGTATCTAACAGCGCACTGATTTTTGAGCTTCTTCTTACCACGATATAGGATAAGAGCAGTCCAGCGACTACCATAAAAACAATGGCTAATGCCGAATAGCTAAATGTATTGATAATCGCTTGTGGGACTCTAAACAGCACTTCTCGATAACTGTCTAAACTAAATTGATTCGTAAACACTGGACCGTTTGTCTTCAGGAAAGAGGTTGTAATAACAGTGATTTGCGGAATTAAAGACACTGCCAATACAAGCCAGACAAACAGCATGGCAAAGAATTTTTGAAGAGGCTTTAATTTAATTACCTTTGGTGGACGCATCGAACTCATCGAATAGGATTTTCTCGTTACGAGATAGCGCTGTAAAAACAGGATACCCGTGCTGACAGACAACAGAATCATACTTAATGTACTAGCCATCGCAGGATTTGAACCCATTTCATTGATAAATTGTTCATAAGCGAGAATGGGCAGCAACTTGATTCCTTGTCCCAATAACATGGGTGTTCCGAAATCTGCAAAGGAGGCCATAAACACCATTAAGGCTCCTGTAGATAAGGTGGGGAAAATCAACGGGAGCGTAACCGTGCGCAGTTTTCTCAGCTTATTGCTCCCTAAACTTTCCGAAGCTTCTTCAAGAGAGCTGTCCATTGTCTTTAAAGCTCCTGAAACGTATAAATAAATATGCGGATAAAATTGAACAGTAAATACCCAAATCATACCATGCAATCCATAAATCGACGGCGTATTTAAGCCGATACTATGTAAAAAATTCGTAAGAAACCCATTATTCCCGAGGATTAAAATCCAAGAATAAGCGCCAATAAAAGGTGGTGACAGTAACGTCAATATAATTAAAATATGGATAATCTTTTTAAATGGAAGATCAAATCTAGTTAATATATAGGCCATTGGGAAACCAATACAGATAGCAAAGATTGTCGCTAGTCCACAGACTAGTAAACTATTGGTTAATGAGCTGTAATAATACTTTAACGTAAAAAAATCTTTATAATGAGAGAAATTAAACGATCCTTCGTAGAAAAAACTGTTGAGAAAAATATTGAATAATGGGTACACCATAAAAAGAATAATAAAAATAAACGCTATAATCGTGATAATATCCCAGGAATTCCATCTAAGTTTAAACCGGCTCGTAGACAGTGCTCGAGTAGTTGTCATGGATGTTTAAAACCTCCTCCCCATCTTTACTAAACAAAACAGCTTCTTCTGGATTCAAATACAGCTCTACATGCTCTCCTTTATTCATTAATAAATCATAATGAACCGCGTGTTCATTTACCTGAATGATTTCTGTCGTATGATTTAGTTGAACGTTGTACTCAACTTTTTCCCCTAAAAAGGTTGCCTCAACAATGACTCCTTTTACAAAGGGTCCATCGCTGCTAGTTCGCTTTATTTTAATTTGCTCCGGTCTCACCGAATAAACAGCAGGACCGCTGTATGGTTTCTTTAACACAATCGGATATTCTTTATTGGCAACGGTAACAATGGATCCTTTGTTTACATCTTCACTAATCATGGCCGTTAGAAAGTTGGTTGAACCAATAAAGTTGGCAACAAACTGGTTAACAGGACTTAAATAGATTTCATGAGGCTTGCCGATTTGTTGAATTCTCCCCTTTTTCAGAACGGCAATTCGATCTGAAACGGCTAATGCCTCTTCTTGATCATGCGTAACGTAAATCATTGTAATATTTAGTTTCTTTTGCAGATCACGAATGTCCGCTCTCATCTTCAAACGAAGCTTTGCATCCAAATTAGATAGAGGTTCATCCATAAGGAGTATTCCTGGATGGATAACAACCGCTCTTGCTAAGGCAATCCGCTGCTGCTGCCCGCCGCTTAATAAAGCAGGCTGGCGATCTTGATAATCCTCAAGCTCAACCATTCTTAACGCCTCTAGGACTCTTTCTTTTATTTGAATTTTATTTACCTTCCGAGCCTTCAGCCCATAAGCAACGTTTTCAAAAACCGTTAAGTGGGGGAAAATCGAATAACTTTGGAAAACCATCCCGATATTTCTCTTGTAGGTTGGCAGGTCATTTATACATTGATCGCCGAAATAGACGTTTCCTTCTTCTTGTTGATAAAATCCTGCTAAGGTTCGCAGCAAGGTTGTTTTGCCGCAGCCGCTTGGACCGAGCAAGGTGAAAAACTCTCCATCTTCTATCGTAAGATCTGCATTGTCTACTCCTTTTACTTCACCAAAGTACTTAGACACGTTTTCTATTCTCACTTTTGTCATTTTGACACATCCTTTTATGAAGTGAATAGAAGTATTAAATAGAAGGTTTCCCCTCTGTTTAATACTCCGTAGTCAAGCATCACTCTTTAATTACTTTCCAATTAAAATATCCTGGAATTTCCCTAAAATATCTGCTTGATTACTAGATGCCCACTCAAGATCATAATCGACCAATTTAATATCTGTTGTTTTAATCAGTCCCTCAGGCGGTTCAACATCTGTTCTTACTGAACGACGATTAAATTCTTTTACCAGCATATCCTGTACATCTTTTCCGGCAAGGAAGTTCAGTAGTTTCTGTGCATTGTCTACGTTTTTTGCTCCCTTGATAATCGCCATCCCATCCGGTACTGCTGAAGTTCCTTCTGTTGGATACGATACGCCTACATTCGCTCCACCCGAAATGTATTGATATGCCCCTTGTTCGTGCGTAAGGCCAATTGGGAATTCTCCATCCGCTACACCTTTTGGAGCCATACTAGAGCTGCTTAAAACTTTGCCGTCCATATTTTTTTGTAGTTTTTTAACAAAGCTCCAGCCTTCTTCTCCTGCGTCCCCTTTTGCTTTAAGGATGGTGACCAATTGAGTAAATGATGAGCCTGATTTAGCGGGATCCGCATACGCAATTTTCCCTTTCCACTTAGGATCCAATAAGGATTCCCAGGAATCTGGCACTTCATTTTCTTTTACCATATCTTTGTTATACATAATGACCATCGGCAACGCTGAAAAACCTGTCCAACTATTATCAGAACTCTTATACACATCTAATATATTCTCGCTTTCACTCACTTCAAATGGTTCAAAATTCGCTTTAAAAGCTTCTAAAGATTCAGCACCGCCCCCCCATAGTACATCTCCTAAGGGCTTACCTGATTCAGCTTTAATTCGATTGAGAAGTTCACCGCTTCCGCCAGTAACCAGCTCAACCGTTATCCCTGTTACTTCTTGAAACTCTTTAATAATTGGATTAATCAAATCGGTTTCATGAGGAGAATACACCGTTACTTTCTTGCTTGTCGATTTCGTTCCATCGTCATTACTGCTTGTGTCCTCCGAGCAGGCAGCTAGTATAAAAACGAGCGCTATTACCCAAGTTAACAGGATATGTTTTTTCATAGTCAATCCCCCTTTAAAATCTATTTTCAGTATATAAAAACGGGGCTAAATAACAATAAACCAAAATTTCCGAAATGTTTAAATATTTTCGTGCTTCAAGCTCTTCTTTTTAAATTCCGAGGGAACATATCCTGTATACCTTTTGAAAATTTGACTGAAGTACCTTGCATTTGGATAACCAACGCTAATACTCACTTCATTTGTTTTTAAATCGGTATGCTCTAGCAATTGCTTGGCTTTGTAGATTCGTATTTCAGTTAGGTAATCAATAAACTTCTTCCCGGTTTTCTCTTTAAAAATCCGGCTGAAATAGCTGTCCGATATGTAGATACTTGATGCTAAATCATGAAGAGTAAGCGCCTCATGGTAATGATGGGTAATATACTGAATAATTTCCGTTAAATCGATATTGCCTGCTAATTCGCTGAATTTTAAACAGCCCTCTTTGCCGAGTGATTTATAATGATCTTTCGCTAGCAGTGCTTGAGCATAGAGCTTAGATATAATTGAAAAGTCGGAAGAATAGTCGCTGGCACCTCCAATAAAGGACGACTTTTTGAATTGTTGATGAATGGACTCAATACTAGCTCCCTCCCGCTCTTCACAGGCAATAAAATAACCGAAGTTTTTTTCATTTTGTCCATACACATTTTGAAAGCCGTTACCCATAAGAATTTTTTCAGGAGTCATCCCCCTGGCGGATTCCCACACCACTAAAAAATAACGAGAATATTTTTTCAGTAAGTTTTCTAAAGACAGCGGAATCTCGTTCGATATGTCTTTAACAAACTCATCAATTTTTCTTTTTTCTTTTTCTAGACCCGCAATTTGTTCCTCGTTAATTTCTTCTATGACTCTTTTAAACGTTAGGTATAACTCCTGATCATCTAATGGCTTTAATAAAAAATCCTTAACTCCTAATTTGATTGCATCCTGGGCATATGAAAAATCATTGTAGCCAGATAGGATAACCGTTTTGATATTCTTTTTTGCTTGATTTGCTTGCTTTATTAATTCTAGTCCATTCAAACCTGGCATTCTGATATCAGTAAATAATAGATGCGGCTGATGTTTCTCTATCATTTCCAGAGCTTCTCTTCCAGTAGCTGCTTCTCCTACAATTTCGATTCCGAGCATGTTCCAATCAATTCCATACCTGATTCCTTCTCTTATAAGCCTTTCATCATCAGCAATGACTAATTTAATCACGAATCCACTCTCCTTCTTTGATTTCAGGCAGCTTTAAGGTAATGATGGTTCCTCTATTTTCTTGACTTTTAATGGTGAGCCCATATTCGGCACCAAAGTACAGGTTCAGCCTCTTCCTAACATTAGCTAATCCCACGCCTGATCTTTGATTTTGGATTGTCTCCTTCTCATTCAGAACTTCTCGAATTCTTTCCTCTGACATACCTAACCCGTCATCTTGTATTTTTATCCAGAGCGTTTTCCGAATACAATAGATGTTAATCTGTAGATGTCCCTGTGTTTCTTTTAATTCCAGTCCATGAGAAAGAGCGTTCTCCACCAACGGCTGAATTAAAAGAACTGGAATCATACAATTCCCTGCCTCTTCTTCCACATCAATCGTAACGATTATCTTATCCTCAAAACGAACTTCCTGAATAAACAAATAATGTCTTAGTAGTTCAAGCTCTTCTTCTAATCTGACAAACTCCTTATCCTTATTTATTGAAAAACGAAAAATTTTTCCTAATGCTAGAGAAATATCACTGACAATTTTTACGCCTCTTAATTTAGAAATTGTGCTGATTGTTTCGAGAGTATTGTATAAAAAGTGAGGATTGATTTGTGCTCGTAAAGTATGTAACTCCGCCTCTGTTAACCTAGTCTGTTTTTCAACGCTTTCATGTATCAAGGTATTCATTTGTGTCAGCATATGATTAAAGCGATTCCCTAAATTCCCGATTTCATCTGAGTATTTAAAATGAAAGCGAACAGACAGATCGCCCTTCTCTACCTTTTCCATTAAATGAATTAATTTATTTATCGGATTAGTCAGCGTTTTTGCAAAAAAATAGGCCAGCCAAAGGCCAATTATTAAGCCAATTATAAGTAAACTAATCGTTACATATCCAAATATTTTATTTTTTTCAATCACTTCATTTTCCGGGATAAAGGTTACCATTTTATATTGGGTTTCCAGCCCCGTATCGTAAACCATAATAGATGGTTCGTCTTGAAAAGTTGTTTTGGTATACCCCTTTTCATTGGCAAGAACTGTTTCTGTGGACGAATGTTGAAATTTCAGCCCAACTGTTGATTTACTTGGATAACTTGAAATTACGTATCCTCCTTCATCTAATAAAAACATATTTTGCGAAAACTGGCTCTCTTCCTGTTGGTAGATTCTAGAAATATCTGATTCTGTTATATCGATGATTAAATAGCCAAGAGGCTTGCCTGTTGAAGGCTCCTTTAACAGTTGTCCCGCACTAAGTACCACTTCATTGGCATCAACTTTCCGAATCGTGTAATTCGTTTCCCAAACCAATGCTCCATTGGCTGCTTTTACTTTACGGAAAATCCCCCAATTCTCCATATACTGATCATACTGTTTGGACAAATATTCACCAGTGAAATATCTATCATCATTTAAACCAATTAAATAAATATCCAGATCCCAATTCTTCGAATCCGTTAACGTACTCAGCAGCTCTCTGACTTGTATAAAATCTTGATATTTTTCTTTCTCACTTCTCGTTTTGGGTTTTTGCAACGCATTCTGAACAATTTCACTGCGGTAAATAAAATGACTCAGCTGCTGGATATCTTGATTAAAAAATGTAAGATTGCGATTAATTTGAGTCATTCCCTCGAGCACCTGTTGACTGACTTGTTCTTTAGAAATTTCAGAAGACTTTTGGTAGGTGAACACACCTAATACGATAAGAGGTACTAAAGCTGAAATAATAAAAAAAATCATTAACCTCGTTTGAAAGGATAGATTCATAAATTTCGCATACATGGATATCACCTTTTCTATGACGTTCTACTAATTATATCATCCAAAATAAGTAAAAAACGGTTCCTTGGTAGGAAACCGTTTTAACTTTACTCAATTCAATTGTTGTAATAATTGGCAGGTGATCGGAGGCTTCTGTGAATAATACTCGTTGATTAGCAATGTTTATAAAATCACTGGTGAAAATATAGTCAATTTGCTTAATCGGGTTTGGGACTGGAAACGTATAGGGGGCTTCTATTCCAGAAAAACTATCGATAAATTTTGATCCAGTTAAGAGCTTCTGGATTTCAGCCGTTTCGGGTGTTGTATTAAAATCTCCCATTAAAACAGATGGTCCTTCAAATTTATTGCTCTCTGTGATAATCTCTTCAATCTGGGTGGTTCTGCTCGCTTCATCCAAGCCTAAATGTGTATTGTAGACTTGAACATGGTAGCCTTTTACATTGACTGTCGCATGCAGCAGTCCGCGCTGTTCACCTACACTAGTGAGAAATGTATTCGTTGCTTTAATAATTGGGTATTTACTTATGATAGCTGTCCCATATTCTCTTCGCTTTGTATCCCCAATATTCGGCTCCAAATTTAAATTCGCTCCATATACATAGTGATTGTAGCCAAGTAATTTCGCGATTTTTTTGTTTGGTCCTCGAAGTTGCTCCGCGCACCATAATGTTTATCAACTTCCTGTAAGCCAATGATTTCTGCCCCATTCTCTTTGATCACATTAGCAATTCGCCCTAAATCAAGCTGACCATCTGTTCCTACGCCATGGTGAATATTATAAGACATAATATTCACTGGGATAGTCTCTTTTCCTTTCCCTGGATTTGTTTCTGCACCTGCAGGTGGTACAAGCGGTGTGAAGGTAAATAAGAGGCTGAATACGATTAACATGAGTAATTTTTTCATTTCTAATCTCCTTTCCCCTAATTATTTTTATCTTATCTATCTTCTCCATTCCTATCAATGCACTATTATTGATAGATTGTTCTATATTTTTCTGAATATATATAAAATTCACGATTTACCTTCTTGATCTATGGCAAATTCTTTGAGTGTATCGCTAAACTCCTTTACAATGAATGTATATATACATACTAAAGGAGTGAGTGTTTGTGAAAAAACGTCAGTTAGGAAATTCAAGTCTTCAAGTATCAGAAATTGGACTCGGCTGTATGTCACTTGGTAAGGACGCTGCACACGCGGAAACAATTATCTCTGCTGCTCTCGAAGAAGGCATCAACTATTTTGACACGGCCGATCTCTATGACTTTGGCGTCAATGAAAAAATCGTAGGTCAGGCTTTGAAACACGTTCGAGACGAAGTCATCATTGCCACGAAGGTTGGAAACCGCTGGAATGAAGCGCAGGATAACGTGAAGTGGGATGCCTCAGCTGCTTACATCAAAAGCGCAGTAAAGGACAGTTTAAATCGTCTCGGTACGGATTATATTGATTTTTACCAGCTTCATGGCGGAATGATTGAAGATAATATAGAAGAAAGTATTTCGGCTTTTGAGGAATTAAAAAAAGAAGGCTTGATTCGCTATTACGGAATCTCTTCCATTCGTCCCAATGTGATCAAGAAATATGCAGCTGATTCTGCTATTCAAGCAGTCATGATGCAGTATAGTCTCCTTGATCGCCGGCCAGAGGAATGGCAGCACCTGCTTGAAGAGAACCAAATCAGTATCATTGCCAGAGGCCCAGTTGCTAAAGGCCTTCTCAGCAAAAAAATGTTGACGAAAGCATCCAACAATGTCAAAGAAAAGGGCTATCTTGATTACAGCTATGAGGAATTGGCTGCCTTGCTTCCTACTATTCAAGAAACTCTGCCGCGGCCGCTTACGGAAACCGCCCTGCAATATGTACTTGCCAATCCATCGGTCGCAACCGTAGTTGCTGGAGCCAGCTCCGTTGAACAACTTCGAGAAAACTGCCAAGCTGTCCGCGGTCTTCCGCTTACGGAGGAAGAACTTGCTGCTCTTAAAAAGCTGACAAAAGAAAACGTCTATACCTCACACAGGGAATAATACACATTAGACTGACCACCCTCAGGCTGTCGAGAAACCTCGACAGCCTTATTTAAACAGAAATTTACCTTTACGCTTCCCTTCCGTACAAAAAAAGTCCGAAGCGCAGGTCCCAGAGTTACTAACACTTTCCCCCACAACAAAAAAATTGCAGAGAAAATTCTCTACAATTTTAGGATTATTTATATTTTTTCCAGTCTAAATTACTCTCTCCAAGCAGCTCTTCAAACGATTTGTTTTTCTCGCGCAATCTACGCTCTTCTCGTTTTTTTTCTTCTTCAGCTTCTTTTTTTACTTGTTCTGCCTGCGATAGTTCTTTTTGTGTTTCACGAAGTTTTGCTAGGATATCTGAATTAATCATATCACCGAGTTTTGGAGACGTATCTTCCTGTTTTTTTTGTGGCATCCGTTGTTGTTTTTTCTTCATATTTTGCCCCTCCTTGCCTTCTATTCTTTTATTATATCATGGCAGCAGTAAGACAATTCACCACTTTTTCTCGATTTGGAGTTTCATTTCTAAGATGGTAGGATAAGGTAAAATAACTTTTTCAGGAGGATCATCATGAAAAAATGGTGGATAGCGGCTGCTGGGCTTACTGCTGCTTATGCAGTCGGTATTGGTGTTTATTTTTCAAATCAAATTATGTACATGAAGAAAAAGGAAGATGACTTTATTAAAAACCGTGAAATCATGGCAAAGAGACTTGATCTAGCTGCTTTTACAAGGTTGCCGCAAACAGAGCACCTTATCTTTTCTCCAGCAGGCTATCTGGTAAAAGCCATTTTTGTTGAACCCTACCAACATAATAAATGGGTCATTATTTGCCACGGAGTGACTGAAAATAAAACCAATTCCATTAAATATATGAACCTTTTTATAAAATTAGGATTCAATGCGATCATTTATGACCATCGCCGTCATGGAGAATCAGGCGGAAAGACTAGCTCCTATGGTCATTACGAGAAGGATGACCTCAAAGCCGTTATTGATGAATTGAAGAAACAAAAAGGAGAAAATCTTATTCTTGGCATTCACGGAGAATCAATGGGAGCCGTCAGCATGCTGCTTTATGCAGGAATGATTGAAGACAGCGCTGATTTTTACATTGCCGACTGTCCGTTCTCCGATTTTGAAGAATTGTTGACTTATCAGCTTCAAGAAAAAATCCCGTTTCCACACAGGACCGTTCTTCCTATTGGCCGATTCTTCATCCGGCTGCGTGACAGCTACTGGACTAGTGAAGTCTCACCGCAACAGCATATCCAAAAGATAAAAAAACCAGTTCTCTTTATTCACAGTGAACCGGATACCTTTATTCCACCATCCATGACAAAGGAATTGTACAAGCTAAAGCTAGGACCTAAGCAGCTCTATCTCGCTCCCCGTGGTGCACATGCCCAGTCCTATATTGAAAACACGGAGGAGTACGAAAAGGTTGTTACGCAATTTATTGATCAGTATGTATTGTAATAAAGCGCCGTGCCTAATTCTTGGCCGGCGCTCTTTGACATTATTTTGTACGATTCATAAAGCTTAACCGTGGATTCAACATTTGATTAGGGCTTTTAAGCTGAAAGCTGTTAACTGATGGTACGAAATCAATTTTCAACTCGTCATCCATAAATATCATCTTCGATTTTTCGACATACACCGGCATGAGATTCGTTGAGATTTCAACGTCTTCCTTTTCATCAAGTTCATCCATGAGCCATAATGCTGTTACTCCGTTCATTACACATCCGTTACCCTCTGTATCATATTTCAACAGAAGATAACCTTCTCTATCGGCAATCTTCTCTGTTATCTTTTCAATAGCTGATTCTGTCCACTCTATTTTCATATGAATACCTCCTGTAATTTCTTAAGTATAAAGGAAGTATTCCTCACTGTTAACTTTTCAGCCTGCTCCAGCTAATCCGTAAACCGAATATCAACCATCCTGTTGAGAGCAATGTAGTGGGGCTGCTCAAAACGGTCGATGACATGCAGTTTTTGCTGGATTTCATTATAGTAGTGGATAGTGCCGATCAGCAGCTGATAACGCCGCTGCTCATAATACGTAATGGTCACGGTCTTTCCCGTTTCCATTGCTTCTCCCATTGTCATATTCATTTCTTCGAGCTGTTGTTCGTCAAGCAGCCGTTCACTTTCATAGGAGTCTTCATGTGCCCATTCCCGGAGCATTGTAACGTGTTCTGGCAGCATCATTGCTGTCCATTTCATTCGTCCACGATCTTTCAGCATGGTGTACCCTCCTCATTTTATGCCTTATGCCCGCCGAGCAGTTTACTTCGGTATACAGCCGTTCCTGCATCTGTATATGACACAGCCCGCAGTAACGCTTTTGAGCCATATCTCGTACGAATTCGGTCAACCGTATAGCCTAGTTCACGTTTTTTCCAGCGCGATTTATCAAATAAACTAAGCTGCATTTCATTATCATCAACGATACTAGAAAGCGTAACTGCAATACTCCGTACCGTTTTACCACAGTAATTTTCTTTAAACAGCTGCAGGCAGACCCTATATAAATCCATGGTAATATTTGTCGGATCATCAATGGATCTCGAGCGCTGAAAACCGCCGCCGAATTCATCTTGACTATACCCAATCCCCAGACTGATCGTTCGCCCGGCTTTTGAGTGTGTACGCGCCCGTCTCGCCACTTCCTCACATATTTCGAGAATCACCTGTTTGATTTCCTTCTCTTCCTTATAATCCCGCAGTAAAATTTGACTCTTGCCAAAACTGACCTGCCCTTCCATAATGGGCGCTCCTATTTCTGAGAGATCAATTCCCCAAGCATGGTAATAAAGTTGATTTCCCATGACGCCGAATTTTTTTTCAAGCATTTCCAAGCTATAGTGCGCAAGCTGTTTGACCGTGAAGATTCCCATCCCATTTAGGGTTTTCTGGAGCCTGCTGCCAATCCCCCACATTTTATTAAGGGGTGAGACAGGCCAAAGCTTTGACGGTACATCCTCGTACGTCCATTCGGCAATCCCTGTATGCTTAGCATCCAAATCTAGACATAGCTTTGCCAATAACATATTTGGTCCAATGCCGATTGCACAGGAAAGTTGAAATTCCCGTTCAATCTCATCTTTAATCTTCGCAGCAATCGTACGAGCATCTCCCCATAGCGAAGTAGCTCCGTCAACTCGAATAAAGCTTTCATCTACACTGTAGACATGAATGGCTTCCATTGGAACATACCGGTGAAACAAGCGGGTAATTTCGGTTGATATCCGCATATAGGTCGCCATTTTAGGCTCTTCTACCAAAATCCGCGGATCATTTGGGATCTCAAACATCCGTGAACCCGTCTTAATTCCGAAATCCTTTTTCATTCTTGGGGAAGCAGCCAGCACCACACTGCCCGTACGCTGCTTATCTCCCACAATCGCCAAATGACAATCCAAGGGATCAATCCCGAGCATGACAGCCGTACAACTAGCATAAAAGCTTTTCATATCAATGCACATAATCGACTGCTTTGGCATCTTTTCATAATCCACCATTTTTTCCACCTCAACAAGAATATACGTTCGCCTTTTTATTCTATCCTTATCTTAAGCGAATATGCGTTCGTATTCAATGGAAATTTTATAACAATCTTCAACAATTTGCGGATAACTTCTTAAATAATATTATATAGGTAAAATTTTCTTCATCTTCCAACAGTATTTTTTAATCAAGTAGATTTGACGGATGCACAAGCAAAAATCTTGGTTATAAGCCCAAAATATCTAAAATACAGGAACTTATTACCTTGGTCCTTTTACCTATTATTTGTAATGAAAATGTAACCAATTTATCCATTAAAATATTGTAATATAGTAAAGTCATAGTTAAATAGAAATAGAGATCTCGAGGGGGACAATACAACATGAAAAAATGGATAGCCTCAGCTGCCATTGCTTCTGCTTTAATGCTTACACCAATTCAAGCTTTTGCAAATATCGGAGATAAAACACTTAAACCGGCTACAACAAGCAACGATAATCGCCAGCTTCAAGAGCTGTTGAAAATAAAAGGTTACTTTACATACAGCGGTTCATTCACAACCTATTATGGGAGCTACACAGTATCAGCCGTGAAGAAATTCCAAAAAGCAAAAGGACTTACTGCAGATGGAATTGCGGGTCCAGCAACTTTTAAAGCACTTGGCGTATACAACGTTAACAATACAACCCTGATTAAAAATGCGAAATCACTGATTGGTACACCATATAAATGGGGCGGTACAACGACATCAGGATTTGATTGCTCTGGGCTGATTTATTATGTGTACAAGAAACAAGGAATCACACTGCCACGCACATCAGCATCGCTTTATAAAGACACAGGATTAAAGGTATCCTCTCCATCAGTTGGTGACCTTGTATTCTTTGATACTTCTTCCAAAAAAACCGGCGTCTCTCATGTTGGTATTTTTATTGGGAACGGAGAATTTATCAGTGCCGCTTCTTCAAAAGGAGTCAGCATTGCAAAAATGAACAATTCTTATTGGAAAGCAGCCTATGTAGGTGCAAAAACCCTATAAGTTCAACCAAAAGGCTGTTGAGAATCCTCGGCAGCCTTTCAGTTAGTAGACAAAAGAGGTACGGAATGATTTCATTCCGTACCTCTTTTGGTATTTTGAACACATTTCATGGATGTTTTCCTGCTTATCGAGGCAGCTCATGGCTTTTAATAGGCGTACTGTTATATTATTTCTGCTTTTTAGATCACTTGTGTCCTCCTGAATTTGTTCTAGGATAGTACGTGTTTCCTTTCAATCGCTAGGTTTTACATCCAGATTAACTTTAGAAAGACGGTTGATTGGAGATGAGGGCGTGAAGACTCCTGCGGGAATAGCGGGACAGGTGAGACCCCGTAAGGAGGCTCACCTGTCCCGCCCGCCCGCGGAAAGCGAAGCGCCTGGAACGGAAATCAACAGCTCCATTTTAAAAACTAAAAAAAGAAGACTGTAGACAAACTTGATTTAATCGAGTTTGTCTACAGTCTGAAAGGCCTCGGCAGCCTTCTTTTATTTAATTTTAAATTTTACATTTTTCTTAATAACTGTCGGGTAATCAGAAATTTCGAGAATAACCGGGCCCGGTACAAGCTTTTTACGGTCATAGCGGACAAATACCTCTTGTACCTCAGAATAGTGCGTACTCGTCGAGCCGCCATAGATATCTTCACCCTTAGCATTTTGAATTCTCGAAGTAAGCTCGTAGCGAAGTTCACTATCCATGTTCACTTTATAAATAACCTCAGACTTGTTCACCCTCACATCATATATCACATGATCTCGTGGTCCCTGAAGCAGCTCCCCTGTTTTCGGATCAATTTTAATCAGCAGCTGGTCTTTGTCTAGCGCCCGAATAGTAGTGAACGTGAGATATAAATGTTCCGGCTCCTGAAAGTAATTGCTCTCAAGATAAAAAGTCCTCTTATCGTTCTCTCCAAGTGCCGTTATTCCGTTTTTAATTCCACTCCAGACTGCACCCTGTTCATTAACAATCCGCAAATCTTCAAAAGTAAACAGCTTCTTCGTATTATCAGGATCAAATTCGACTTCAATCACCGTACGAAGAGGATAGGTGGTTATGTTCTTAAACGTAATTTTTTGTCCTTCCACTTCTACTGTTTTATTAACCGGATAGCTTTTCTTTTGTTTTTCGTAAGCAACCGGATCGAGCTTTAGAGGAAACATGAAGGTATGTTTTTGAGGATTTAGCGTCAATAATAGCTTTAACTCTTTTTCACGATGAGGTTCATTAAAATAAAAAGTGGCTTCTAATTCAGCTTTACCACCCTCTAAATTAGCATCAGCAAACGTTGTCGATGCTTCAAGATCATTTCCATCCAGTGTTTGAAGTGACGGAATGATTTGGAACTCATCCTTTTTTGGTGTTCCCTCAACAGAATAAAAAACCTTCATTTGCTGCTCATCAACAATCAACGAATCAACTGTAACCTTAAGTCCTTCATATTCATCTGTAACCCCAACTTCTTGGATATAATTATGATTAACCGCATCAATCAGGCCTTTGTCAGTGGAAATCCGCTCGATAATTTTCTCCATCCCAGGCAGGATAGACACATAGCTGGCAACTGCAGGAGAAACCCGAATAGCTGTTAAAAGTGACAAAATAAGAATGGCTGCCATAGATACAGAAATAAGCCAAGGCTTCCATTTATGACGGGCTGTCTGCCTTGCTTTCGTCATTCCGAGTTGAATCGCATTATCGAGGCGCTCGACAGGGATGTCCAGTTCATCATAATTCTGTTTTATCGTACGTAATTTCTTTTCTTCCTTTTCATACATGCGGTGCATCCCCCTTCGCTTCAAGCTTACCTTTTAGTATTTTCAATGCTTTGTACAGTCGTGTTTTGACCGTACCTTCTGGACATTGCCAAAGCTCAGCAATTTCCGTTATCTTCAACTCATGAAAATATTTTAATTCAAGTAGTTCCCGCTGTTTTGTCTCCATCTCTTTCATCGCCTGCTCAATTTCTATACTTTCATGATTCTGATAAACAGCTGCCTGTTCAATTTTGCCTGCATCAACGACCATTCGTTTTTTGGTTTTTTGGACGTCCATACAGTAATTCAACAGAATTCGGATCAGCCACGTAGAAAAGAAATCCGGATTTTTTACTTTTTTCAACGCACGATAGGCCCTAAAGGTAACTTCTTGAAGCGCCTCTACCGCATCATCTTCATTTCGTAAATACGAATAAGCCATTTTATATAATTGGATTTTATGACGATCCATCAGTTCGGTAAATGCTGCATCATCCCCGTTGACTGCACGCATAACCAAGTCCTTCATAAAACTTCCCCCTTTTTCTCTATACACATTAGACATCGGCAGGAGAGAAAAGTTTTAAAGAACAGAAAAAAAAACTTCCTACTTCGAGGAAGTTTCTAATGCTGATCTAGTATTTCCTTTGTCTCGCCATCAACCATAACCGTGAACGATTCATCAAGATTTGAACGCTTCATCAATTCAATATCATAGATATCTTCTTCTGGAATATGAGTCAGCTTCAGCACCATAAACTGCTGACTTTCACTTTTTTTGACATAATCGATAGCAGAGGTAACCGCTTCCCTTTCACGGAGACTTGATTCGTCAGTCAGCACAAGTACAAGCCTTGCTTGTCCCTTGTTGGGAAATGCTTTATCCAATTCCCCGGTATACCATGTCTTCACTTTCATGCCAATTTGCACGTCAGTCCAATCCAAAATTTCGCCATTCAAATCCTTTATTTGCGCTTGATCGGTAATTTTGTAATAGGTACTGTTAATTAATAACGTCTTTGCTTCTGGATCTATGTTGGTGATAAACCCGTCTTCACCCTTACCAATCGCTTCCGCACTTTGTTCAGATGTAAAGGGCTGGCAGCCAGAAAGTAGAAGTAAGCAAATCGATATCAAAAGAAGTATTCCTTGTTTCACTTTCGTCCCCCTCTCTTCTTTTGAACCTGGATATCACTTTATTACCAATATATCACATTTATCAAAAGAGAGGGACAAACAAAACATTAAGTTCTTACCAGACTGATACCGTTATTTTTTAAAAAATGCACCTTTCCCCAGTGTCTCAGCTGTTCTAGGAAAGAGGTTATAAAATTTACTGGCAGCATTCATATAACCTGGTAGATTGATTTCACGTTTGGAAGTAAGCATAGCCGCAACAATTATTTCTGCTACATCCCCGGGCTTAAGCATAAATTTAGCTATATTTTTCACATACGAACCCGTCTCATCCGCAATCTCAAAGAAATTAGTTTCGATTGGACCTGGATTAACGGTCGTTACATGAATATTCGTGTCCATCATTTCCATACGCAGAGCATTTGAATAGCCGAGTACAGCAAATTTTGTTGCTGAATACAAAGACGATTTTGGCGTTGCCATTTTTCCTGCCTGTGACGCAATATTAATGATATGTCCTTGATTTCTTTGCAGCATGGATGGAAGAACCATTTTCGTACAGGCCATTAAACCAATGACATTTACATTAAACATCGCTTCGGCTTCTTGAATTTCCGTATCAACCGCCTGTTTAAATGTACCAAATCCTGCATTATTGACGAGAACATCCACTTTGCCTGCATCTTGAAAAATTTTTGTGAAAACCACTTCAATATCTTTTGGTTTACCTACATCAAGTTTGTACGCATAAAAATCCTGCTGCGTATATTGAGTACTAAGTTCTTGCTTTAGCTGTTCTAGCTTCTCCAAGCTTCTAGCAAGCAAGACTACATTGGCGCCTCTCGCTGCCGCACGACGAGTCAATTTCCATTCCAATTCCACCAGAGGCCCCAGTAATGACTACACATTTATCTTGTAAATTCCCCATTAATACACCTCATCATTTCATTAGCGAACTGAATAATATATGACGCCTGAATGAGTTTCATGTTTTATTTCACCTAAATCTTCTAAATAATCCAATTGACCAACACTTTCAGACAGAGTCAGACCAAACTGCTTTTTATATACCTTTGGAAATAACTGCATACAAACTTGAAGCCCTGTTAAAGGTGATTGTGCCAGCATTTCTTTTACCTGCATAGCCCGGTTGTGCTGACGATTTAACTGTGACTGAATTAATTCGGGAATCTGAGTAATTTCAGCACCATGTCCTGAGTAAACAAGGGACACTGGAATCTTTAGCAGTTTCTTCAGAGCTTCATTATATTGCAGCAGAGGCTTAGGCCGTTCCGCTCCCGGTTCAAGAGCAGGCTCTAATATTGGATTGGGTGAAATCTTGGCTAATAAATGGTCTCCACCAATCAATACTCCATCCTTTTCGCGAAAAAGAGAAATATGACTTTGCGCATGTCCGAGTGTTTCAATGACTCTCCATTCTGGCAGCCCTGGCACTACATCACCTTCCCCTACGCATGCACTCAACCCTCTCGTAGTAATCACTGATCCTGGTCCGCGGTAATCAATTAATTTAGAATAGTATTCCTCTGGTACGCCAAGTTCTCTCGCTAGTTGAGTGAAAAATTGAGTTAATTGTCCGACAAAGGATTCCGGCATATCCAGCCAGCGCTGGTTCGTTGGATGACCATAAATTTGGCACTGATCACTAACAAATTCTAAACCTCCAGCATGGTCAGGATGATGATGGGTTAACACAACCTGTTCAATATCACTTAATTGTAGACCAAGAGTGTTCAGCTCCTGTTCAAGGACTTCCCTTGACTGATCCGTTCTGACACCAGAATCAATCATAGTCAAGGCCTCTCCTTTTATTACATAAACATTTACATCACCCACTGCAAAAGAAGTTGGTAATGTGATTTTTGCTATATTCCCTTGCCAACTAGTCATAGCCTATCCCCTTAAACATTATGGTTAAATTCTATTTACAAGCAAACGATATAAACTACTTTAATTATTTCATGCATTCATCCTTAATTTTACCTCTGACATGCAGAATTGTCATTATTTTCGCATAGTTTACTACTAGTATTACCTCCCATAAAGAGACTCATTCGGTATTGACAGAGGCGCTGACTATCGTCGATAATCACAGTAACTAAAAAAGATACGGCTGCCAAAACCACATTCGTTTTATGTTTCGAATGGTGTCCCGTGGAAGGTCTTTCTTCCTCTTTTAGGATGAGAGGCCTTTTTTCTATATTACAAAAACACAAGCATAAGGAAGTGAATAATCATGAGCAAAACGGCTTTTATTGGAGCAGGCTCAATGGCTGAGGCAATTTTTTCAGGAATGATTTCAAGAGGCGGAGTGGATCCATCAACGATTTATACGAGTAATCGAACGAATACGGCTCGATTAGATGAGCTTCAAGAGCAATATGGTGTGACTGGATGTCAATCACTTGAGAAGCTCTTAACAGGTGCTGACATTGTCGTCCTTACCGTCAAGCCAAAGGACGTGCTTACTGTCTTGTCCGCAGCAAGGCCCTACATAACAGAAGAAATGATGGTTATATCCGTTGCCGCAGGAGTTGATATAGCCAGTCTTGAGGGGATTATTTCTAAAAAAGTATCGATTATTCGGGCCATGCCGAATACATCTGCAGCTGTGGGAAAATCTGCAACAGCCATTGCTGCCAACAAACAGACGAAAGAAAAAAATCTAGCTGATGCGATTGCATTATTTAAAGCGATTGGTACTGTATCCCTTGTAGAGGAATCCCAATTAGATGCCGTGACCGGTCTTTCTGGAAGCGGTCCAGCCTACATTTATTACTTAGTGGAGGCGATGGAGAAATCTGCAGAAGCGATTGGCCTTGATACCGATACCGCTAAGCAGCTGATTATCCAGACTCTAATCGGTGCAGCGGAAATGGTGAACCAATCATCAAAAACAGCCTATCAGCTTCGAAAAGAAGTGACTTCACCAGGAGGTACAACAGAGGCGGGGCTAAAGGTGCTGGCAGCACACCAAGTACAAGAAGCATTTGTGAATTGTATTCAAGAGGCTGCCATGCAATCAAAACGGATGGGACAGCAAATCAGCGAGGAAATAGAAGTATCACTTTTGAAAAAGTAATTCATTATAAGCAGATTCTTGGCTTGAATTTACATTTGATTGCTATACTACTAACATCTTAGTATCTAAGGAGTGGATAAGTATGGCAACAAAACTTTTTACTTCATATACACTGAAAGACGTAACCTTAAAAAACCGGATTGTAATGTCTCCTATGTGCATGTATTCGAGTCACGAGAAAGACGGGAAAGTACAAAACTTTCATAAGACACATTATACAAGCAGAGCCATTGGTGGAGCAGGGTTATTGATTGTCGAAGCAACTGCCGTTACGCCGCAAGGACGAATTTCAGACCGTGATCTCGGAATCTGGGATGATGAGCACATCGCTGGTTTACGTGAACTTGTATCACTAATGAAAGAGGAAGACACTAAAACTGGCATTCAGTTGGCTCATGCCGGCCGCAAAGCAGTGGTTGACGGCGATATTCTAGCACCGTCCCCGATTGCTTTTGATGAAACATATAAACAACCAAAAGAAATGAGCGTTGAAGATATAAAAGAAACTGTTGAAGCTTTTCGTCAGGGTGCCATTCGAGCTAAACAGGCCGGTTTCGATATCATCGAACTACATGGGGCACACGGATACCTGCTAAATGAATTTCTTTCACCCATTACGAATAAACGTACCGATGAATATGGCGGATCTGCTGAAAACCGCTACCGATTCCTCAAAGAAACGATTACAGCTGTTAAAGAAGTCTGGGAAGGACCATTATTCGTTCGAATTTCTGCCAATGATTATTTAGAAGGCGGCATGGACCCAGAACAATATATTGAATTGACCCGTTGGATGAAACAAGATGGTGTCGACTTAATTGATGTCAGCTCAGGGGCCGTAGCTCCCGCTCGGATTAAAGCCTTCCCGGGCTACCAAGTTCCATTTAGCGATACCATTAAGCATGGTGCTGACATTCCTACTGGCGCCGTTGGTTTAATTCTTTCTCCGGCTCAAGCGGATGAAATTATCCAAAACGATCGTGCAGATCTTATCCTCCTAGGCCGCGAATTACTTCGTGATCCTTATTGGCCTAGAACCGCTGCAAAAGAACTGAATTATGAAATCACAGCTCCTAAGCAATATGAACGAGGCTGGTAAGACCCGTGATGCCTGCAGACTTTTAGAATTAGTCTGCAGGTTTTTTTATTCAAAAAAAGCGAGTGTCCCTTAATCAGGACACCCGCTTACTCGATTCAAGAATTCAGATCACTTAAGCCTGGACTATGTTCATTTGGCATTTCTGGCAAATCAGGTACTGCATATCCATTTGGCGGCGGCGTTACGGATAAGTCCCCTCCATTTCGACTTGGAGTTACCCCTTGGAAAACCTGTCCAATCATCGTATCATCTAGTCGGAAATTAAATTGAGCATTATGAAAACCGAGATCTACATATTTACGACATTCCGGATATTTATTTAAATCATAATTTGGGATAGGGAATAGTTTCCCCCAAGAAACGCCTAATGTTTCTAACGCTTTCGCAAACGCATTTTGATGGGCATTATCTCGGACCATTAAAAAAGCTAACGTCTCACGGAAGGTTTTGTTCGAACTCATCTCATAGATTCTTGATTTCTGCAGGACCCCAGTTGATTCCAGAATAACATCATTAAGTAAATCTGCCGCTAGGTTTCCGTGACTGTATACCCACGAACCAGTCCAGGGATTTCCTCCAGCGTCAACAGGCAGTGAACTCTGAGCGGCCATAATATAGTGATGAGGATTGGCACTCATAGTTGCTACTTCAAGAGGGGCTCCATTGGTTCCTCCATTCCCAACAGCATCCTCCCCGGACTCATTTAAAAGCTGATTAATGGTTGTTTGAACCAACTCTACATGGCTGATTTCTTCAAGAAACACACCACGGATTAGATCACGATATTGTTTCTTATTCCCCCGAAAGTTCGCACTTTGAAAAGAATACTGCATCATCGTCCGCATTTCCCCGAATTGACCGCCCAAGGTTTCTTGAAGTACCTTAGCAGCTCCCGGATCGGGTTTGTCAGGAACGATCATATTAATTAAGTCTTCTTTATAAAAATACAAATTTCATTCCTCCTTGCTTTTTGATTACGTTTTACCCATTTAGTATTATCCTCTCAGTATTTTTTATCCTATAAGTTTCCATTTAAAGAAGAAAACCACTTTATTTGTAGAAATGAAACTAGTTTTGTCACCTCAGAAGGAGATTTAAAGAAAACGAAGAATCCTTGTTCTTAAGGAGGGGACTAAGATGAATACAAGTACAGTGGCAAAGGAGCTCGGTATTTCGCAGAGTACCGTCCAACGATGGGTAAGCGGGGGAAATATACTAGTTGAACGAAATCAGCATGGACATTATGTCTTTTCAGAAGCTAACCTTGAAGCCCTTCGGCAAATGAAGAAGGAATTAAATAACAGCAGTGCCTCCCAGGAACCACGTGAAAAAAAAGTGAGGAAGGGTACCCTTCCAGCACAGCGTTCTGAAGAAATTCAAGCTGTCGTCACTGAAATAGAACGCAAGCTAGATGAAAAGGCCGATAGCGTTGTGTCTTATCAACTTCTCCAGCACCGAAGTGATATGGAAGAGCTGCAAGACTTAATTAAAAAACTTGAAAAACGGATCCAAAAGCTTGAAAATAGTGAAATTGAAAACCGAAAAAGTGACAGTCTGACAGCTTTTAATGGGAATCCACCTAAAAATAAAAAAGGACGAATTTTCCAATCGGTGTTTGGCTTTAATAAGAAGGAACAAAAAAATCCCTCTTGCTGAGGGATTTTAAATGAGAACAGCACGATCATTATTCATTTTTTCACCTTTAATGCGTTGGAATTCTTGAAGAAGCTTCTCGACAGTCAGTTTTTGTTTATTGACCCCGCCTGCTTCAAATATAATTTTCCCTTTGTCCATCATAATTAAGGAATCTCCCAGATCGAGAGCCTGCTGCATATTATGAGTGACCATCAAAGTCGTAAGCTGGTATTGTCCAACAATCTTCTTCGTTAACTGGGTAACCAGCTCCGCTCTGGAGGGATCAAGTGCTGCTGTATGTTCATCAAGCAGCAAGATCTTGGGTTCAGTAAACGTGGCCATTAACAGGGATAATGCCTGCCGCTCCCCTCCAGAAAGCATCCCTACCTTTGCGTTCATTCGGTCTTCAAGTCCGAGATGCAGGGATTCGAGCTTTTCTTTGAAGAATCCCTTTCTCTTTTTCGTCACCCCAAAGCCAAACCCTCGTGTATTGGTCCTGCCAAATGCAATCGCTAGATTTTCTTCTATTGTCATGTTTGACACATTCTGCCCATCAATTTCTACTTCACCAGCATCAGGAAGTAACTTGCCAGCAACCATATTCATCAGGGTCGATTTACCGGCCCCATTGCTGCCGATGACCGTTAAAAAACTCTCCTTTTTTTAATTCAAGCTGTAGATTTTGCAAAGCCAGCTTCTCATCAGGGGTTCCTTCATTAAACACCTTATAAAGTTGGTTTAATCGAAGCATCCGCTTCACTCTCCCTTTCAGAAGTATTTAAATGAATCAACTGTAATTCTTTTAATCGTTTTCTCTTACGTCCTTTTTCTTTCCGATGGTCACGGAACTGCGGCACAATAAGAGCCAGGATAACGATGATCGCTGTAATTAGTTTAACATCACCCGTTTGAAGGAATTTCACCTGCAAAGCCAGCGTCACTACAAGGCGGTAGACTACTGCTCCCCCTATAACGGCTAGGGTTGCCCGGCTAATAGTATTCGAACCGAACAGAGCTTCGCCAATAATAACAGATGCGAGCCCAATAACAATAATGCCAATTCCCATTCCAATATCACTAAAGCCATTGTATTGAGCAACAAGTGCCCCTGAAAATGCCACCAGCCCGTTTCCTATTGCTAATCCAAGTACCTTCATATTTTTTGTATTGGCTGAAAAACTTGTTACCATCGCTTCATTATCACCAGTCGCCCGGAGTGCAAGGCCCACCTCTGTTTTTAAAAAATTCGACATAATTACTTTAATCAGTACAGCCAGGAAAAACATAATGATTAAAATTGACCATGTTTTTGGCAGGCTGTCACCTAATCCAATCAGGGTCAGTCCATTGTTCAGTACTTCATCTACATTCGTTTTTGACCACATTTCTTGAATAGATGTCATTAAGGTTGGCTCAGACAGCAGGGGAATATTGGACTTTCCCATAATCCGCAAATTAATGGAGTAAAGCGCAATCATCATAAGAATGCCTGATAAAAGAGGATTAATATTCCCTCTTGTATGCAGCAGTCCCGTAATGGTACCTGCTGCAAATCCCGCTAACAAAGCTGCTGCTGTAGCTATGAGCGGTGAATATCCATTGATAATCATAATCGCGGATAATGATGCTCCAGTCACAAAGCTGCCATCCACTGTTAAGTCCGGAAAATCGAGAATACGAAACGTCAAATAAACTCCAAGAGCCATAATCGCATAGATCATTCCGGATTCAACCGAACTAAATAATGCAGGGAACATCGTAGTCATCCTTTCTATTACAAAGCACAAACCGCTCTAGAACACTAGACAGTATTCAGAAAGGTTTGCGCTCTCGTTATGAGGTCATTTATTTTACAAGCTCTGCTTCTGATTTCCATTCTTCCTTAATTTCAATTCCCATTTCTTTTGCAGCTGTTTCATTGATAACTAGTTTTAGTTTTTGCGGATATTGAACAGCCAGTTCTGAAGGTTTCTTGCCATCCTTCAGAATCTCGGCTGCCTTTTCTCCAGCTTCATAGCCAATATCATAGTAACTGAAGCCGAAAGCTGCAAACCCGCCGCGCCCGACAGAATCTAATTCACCTACGAATAGTGGAATGTCTTTATCATTAGCGACCATAACTACCGATTCAAGAGCAGAGACAACTGTATTATCCGTGATAATATAGAAGGCATCTACTTTACCAATCAGTGACTCTGTCGCTTGTTTAACTTCTGCTGAAGTAGAGACAGAGGCTTCGACGATTTCAACACCGGCCTTTTTAGCTTCTTCCTTTAATGCATCGACCTGAACAACAGAATTTTGTTCGCCTGCGTTGTAAATGGTCCCGATTTTCTTTGCACTAAGTTCATCCGCAAGGAAGGCAATAGATTTAGGGATGGCTTCTGGATGATAGTCCGTTGTTCCTGTCACGTTACCACCGGGAGACTCCATTGATTGAACCAATTTGGTCACAACAGGGTCTGTTACAGAAGTGAACACAATCGGAATATCCTTCGTGGCATTCAATGCACTTAACGCACTAGGAGTTGAGTTTGCAAAAATTAAGTCCACTTTATCATTCACAAAATTTGTCGCGATTGTCTGGCTGTTATTTTGGTCACCTTGTGCGTTCTGTTCATCGAACTCTGCATCTATCTTTTGATCTTCTAAAGCTTTTTTAAAGCCTTTAAAGGCTTCATCCAGCGAAGCATGCTGCACAATCTGAGTAACGCCAATTGTCACCTTTTCTTGTTTTTTCCCCGACGAATCATCATTTTCAGCTGTGTCATTGCACCCTGAAAGCAAGACACCAGCCAATATGAGTGATGCACCTGTTTTCAACCAGTTCTTTTTCATCACTTATCCCCCTACATCCCTTTTTATTATGTATAAAATTATAGTCATATCGGACAAACTTTTACAATCTATTTTTTATATTTTTAAAATATTCTAACTATTTAAACCATAAAACCGACTCTCATTAGGAGAGCCGGGTTTTTATGGTTTCTTCATTACTTATTAATAGCGTTATCTACGATTTCGTTTACCTCAGTCCGATTAATTTTTTCCCGTCCTTCAAGTAAAGCCTTTAATGTTCCGTGTGCAAGGGCTAACGGAATATTACAGAAATCACGAACCACCTGAGACTTAATTTCTGTTAAGTAGGTATCAGCTAAGCTTAAATTCTTCTGGGTGTAAGCAAGCATTTCCTCAAATCCCCAGCCTTTCGGATAAAAGTTAACACCGCGTTCAGAATCTTCCCCTTTGTTGCGAAGAATATTAACTGCCTGCAGGCCGCGTCCGAATGCTACAGCCAGCTCTTTATCTGCTTCGGTTTCGTCATACCACTTCCAGATATCTGTGAGCATCACACCTACAAGTCCTGCAACATAATAGGTGTACTCATCAAGATCCTCTACACTTTTAATTTCCCAGTTTTTCTCCGTCCATTTAGCCATTCCACCTGCCATAATCGCTGTTGATTCAAGAACTTTTTCATGAATCGAATCAGGACAGAGACTAATCCAGTCATGCAGAAGGAGAGTCACTTCTGGAAGTAAAGAGTGGTATGGCTCAAATAACGTCTCAATTGATTCTTTTGATACGTCTTCCTGGAGCAGCTTGCTTAATTCAGTCAATAGCTTGATTTTCACCTCAGAAGGAAGTTCAGGATGATCTTCAATCTCATCTATAGCTCTCATACAAAGGTAAGCAGCCCCCACTGTATCTTGCAGTTCACCTGGAAGGTGGCTGATTGGGATAAAGAATGTCCTGCTCGTCTTCAATAAGAAATCAATCGCCTTAGTATGTAGTGTATCCTTGCTCATATTAATAGCTCCTTTTAATAGCATTTCGATCTATGATTATAGTATAGCCTTTTTAACTATTCAGCTCTAGTTCTTTCCCTTTAATTTAAGGGGATCTTCACTGACAATAGATCTTCAGCAATCATTGTTTCAGGAAAAACAGCAGCGGCTTCATTCCGCAGCTGGATGATATCGTCTGCTAGATACCGTGAACTAATATGCGTCAAGATTAACTGTTTAACTCTAGCACGACTGGCAGCTTCAGCTGCCTGGACGGTAGTAGAATGATAATAATCATGTGCAATCTTCACATCTTTTTCAGAAAAAGTCGCTTCATGTACAAGGTAATCCGCATTTTCAGCTAAGATATCTACCGCCTCACATGGTCTCGTGTCACCTAAAATGGTGATCACTCTTCCCTTTTGCGGTTCTCCCAAATAATTCTTTCCACTCAGAATTCTCCCATCCTCGAGCTGTACATCCTCGCCATTTTTCAAACGCTTAAATAATGGTCCGGGCTTTATTCCTTCTGATCGTAATTTATCCACAAGCAGCACACCTGGCCGGTCTTTTTCAACGATTCGATAGCCAAGACAGAATATACCATGATCAAGCGGCATAGCAGTTACGATAAACGTTTCATCTTCAAACACAACCCCTTCTGTAACCTCTACAAATTGCAAAGGATACAAAACATGGGTTCCACTAACCCTTAGGCTTGTTAACACGAATTCTTCAATTCCTGCTGGTCCATATATGATTAATTCCTCTGTCCCGCCTTGAAACGAACGGCTGCTTAAAAATCCTGGCAGACCGAATATATGATCGCCGTGCAGATGAGTAATGAAAATCTTTTCAATTCGTCTCGGTTTTACTGGAGTTCTTAATATCTGATGCTGAGTAGCCTCTCCGCAATCAAATAACCAAACTGCACCCCGTTCTTCAAGCAGTTCTAGGGCAATGGCAGATACATTTCTCGCTTTAGCCGGTATTCCTGCACCAGTTCCTAAAAAAACAAAATCCACAATACACCCTCCGATTAAAACAATTATTCTTACCGTTAAATATATCATAAACCAACGGGAACATAAATTAGCAGCATTAAGGGGACAATAAAGGCTAGCCTTTATAAAATTTAGAAGTTTAGGTCCAATTGATTGCGTTAAAGCGAAACAATCATTAAAATGATGTAGTTGATAGTACACATGTATTTTATAGAAAAGAGAGGTTTTTTATTGTGACAACAGCGAATAAACCGACTGCATTAATCGTCATCTTCGGTGCTACTGGTGATTTAGCGAAGCGGAAATTATTTCCTTCCATCTATCGGTTGTTCCAAAAAGAGAAAATGGGTAACTTTGCTGTCGTTGGTGTAGCAAGAAGACCATTAACCGAAGAAGAGTTCCAAGCAAATGTGAAAGATTCTGTAACAACATTCGCAGGAGCTACAGAAAACATCGATGAGTTTGCTTCCCATTTCTATTATCATTCTCATGATGTTACCAATGAAGCATCCTACATAAAACTTCGGGAAATGGCTGAAAGTTTAGATGAGCAGTATGAATTATCAGGTAATCGTATTTTTTACCTAGCGATGGCTCCTGAATTTTTCGGAACAATTGCTGAGCAATTAAAAGCCCAAAACTTGACCGAAACAAAGGGTTATAAACGTCTGGTTATCGAAAAACCATTTGGCACAAGCTTCGATTCAGCTCAAATATTAAACGATAAAATCCGGACTGCTTTTTCAGAGGATGAAATTTATCGAATCGATCATTATCTTGGTAAAGAAATGGTCCAAAATATAGAAGTTATTCGTTTCTCTAATGCCTTATTTGAACCACTATGGAACAGCCGTTACATTTCTAACATCCAAGTCACATCTAGTGAAGTACTTGGCGTAGAAGAACGCGGCCGGTATTACGAAACAAGCGGTGCACTCCGTGATATGGTGCAAAACCATTTAATGCAAATGGTTGCGCTTCTTGCAATGGAACCGCCAATCCGCTTAGAGACAGAAGAAATCCGGAGTGAAAAAGTACGTGCTCTTCGTTCGCTTCGTCCGCTCAAAAAAGATGAGGTTGGTCAATACTTTGTCCGCGGACAGTACGACGAAGGTGTCGTAGATGGAGAAACATTACCTGCTTATCGTAATGAGCATATGGTAGATCCTAATTCAAACACGGAAACATTTGTAGCCGGTAAGCTGATGATTGACAATTTCCGTTGGGCTGGCGTTCCTTTTTACATCCGTACAGGAAAAAGAATGGAAGCTAAATCAACAAGAATTGTTGTTCAATTTAAAGATATTCCTATGAATTTGTATTACAAGCCTAATGAAACGTTAAACCCGAATCTGCTTGTGATCCACATTCAACCAGAGGAAGGAATCACGCTTCACCTTAACGCGAAAAAATCCGGTAAAAATATTGAAACACAGCCTGTTCAATTGGCTTACTCCAGCAGTAAAGTCGACCGGATCAACACCCCCGAAGCCTATGAAAAACTGTTATTTGACAGTATGCGCGGCGATGCAACTAACTTCACTCACTGGGATGAAGTAGCCCTATCTTGGAAATTTGTCGATACAATTTCTGAAGTATGGGAAAACACAAAAGAAACAAGCTTCCCGAATTATCCAGCCGGCAGCACGGGTCCAAAAAGTGCTGATCAACTTCTAGAAGAAGATGGAAACTTCTGGTGGCATATTGATAAATTCGAACCTAATTGTTAATACTTAACACAAGCAGACACCTATGAGGGTGTCTGCTTTTTATTTTAGGACACATCCTTTTTTTGAAGTTTACCCTTAAACAAACCATGTTTTTCTTTGCTTCTTACTTTCTTCTCCTCAGTTATGTTCTTTACCGAACCAAAATTTAACCAAAAAGAAATACTCGTTTCAAACAAAATCATTAGTAGGAAAAAAACAACTGCCAGCCAAACAACCTGCATGAATCAACCTCTCCTTTACTTACATTGCGCCGTCTCTCAAGAAAAGTATATGCACTAAACATTTAGCCATGAAGGAAAATGATGATACTCTACTACCCGAAGGAACTATCGCTTAAACTCTGCCCATCATTCTGCTCCAACCCCGATTTATTCTCCCCGTTTGAGCCATCATTCTGCCCCAACTGATTCCTTCTAACTGCTTTTCTGCTTGAGTTGGCTCTTTTGTCTGGTTTTCGATCATCGTTCAGCCTGACTAATCTATCCATTCTTCCCCAACTGCCAATCATTCTGCCCCAACTCCGATTTATTCTCCCCGTTTGAGCCATCATTCTGCCCCAACTCCAGCTGATTCTTCCCTACTGTGTTTTTGCTTGAGTTGGCTCTTTTTTTACTGAATTTCCGTCTTCGTTCGGCCTGACTAATCCTGCTTTGCTTGGTACCACCTCCCTTAATTAGAAAATGCAGCTAGGATTAATTCGCTGTCCAAAGGTCAAACTAATGGGGATGCATGAACACGCATCAGGTCCAAATACCATTTGGGAGGGAACTAACGATGGATATTCGTGAAGGCGCAATTCCTGCTGCACTTGGAACAGCTGTAACCGCGGCTGGTTATGCAATGAAACAAACGCGGGGTTCAAATAAAATGATCGCAAATACCATCTTTGGCTTCGGCCTGGCACATGTCGTTCTCGGTGTGATTGACTTGGTAGAGCACCGCCGTTAATAGCTAAAACTAGGGGGAGCCATTGGCTCCTCTAAGTTTCGACCTTTAACGGCTTTCCCTATGTTTCCATCGGTCAAATCTGGTAATACGGCGCCAAATTTATACATAACCAAATCAAATAGCTCCTATAGTAATCGATAAGCTCTTCGTTCAGCATATTCTGAACATGGCAGACAAACTTTCATCACTTTGCCTTGATCATTTGTATAGGCTCGCAATGGTTTGATTTTCCTCTTACATATCCCGCATTTAGTCGTAAAAACATCGAATATTCCCATGTCTCCTCCTAATATTATCGTTTTTATATTACATTCTGCTCAACAAAAAAACGCCACCAATTGGTGACGTTTATAATTATTTTTCCATCCATTCTGTATGGAATGTTCCTTCTTTATCAACACGTTGGTACGTATGAGCACCAAAGTAATCACGTTGGGCCTGAATCAGGTTTGCCGGCAGCGTTTCTGTCCGGTAGCTGTCAAAGTAAGATAGTGCAGCAGATAATCCTGGAACAGGAATTCCGTTTAGTACAGCAGAAGAAACGACTTCTCTAAGCGCCCCTTGGTAGCCTTCCGCTATATTCTTAAAGTACGGATCAAGAAGCAGGTTATTAAGATTTGCATCACGATCGAATGCATCTTTAATTTTTTGTAAGAATTGTGCACGGATAATACATCCACCGCGGAAGATCATGGCGATTTCACCATAACTTAAATTCCAGTTATACTCTTCTGAAGCTGCTTTCATTTGGGCAAATCCTTGAGCATATGAACAAATCTTACTCATGTAAAGAGCCTTCCGAACACTTTCGATATAGACGGCTTTGTCTCCGTCAAACGCAGAAATAGTTGGACCGCTTAACAGCTTGCTTGCTGCTGTACGTTCGTCTTTAAGACTTGAAATATAGCGGGCAAATACAGATTCCGTAATAATTGGAAGCGGCACACCAAGGTCAAGAGCGCTCTGACTTGTCCATTTACCAGTGCCCTTTTGTCCTGCTTTATCAAGAATGACATCTACCATCGGCTTACCAGTTTCTTCATCATATTTCTTGAAGATGTCTGCCGTAATCTCAATTAAGTAGCTGTCTAGTTCACCTTTATTCCACTCAGCAAATACTTCATGTAATTCCTCTGCTGAAAGACCGACAACATGTTTTAAAAGGAAATAGACTTCAGAGATCAACTGCATATCTCCATATTCAATTCCGTTATGTACCATTTTCACATAATGACCGGCACCATCTGGTCCGATATACGTGCAGCATGCATCTCCATCAACTTTGGCAGAAATGGCTTTTAAAATCGGCGCCACAAGTTCATATGCTTCTAGTTGGCCGCCAGGCATGATAGAAGGACCGGTTAATGCACCCTCTTCTCCGCCTGAAACACCCGTTCCAATGAAATGGATACCAAGTTTGCTTAACTCGTCGTTACGGCGCTGTGTATCTCTAAAGAACGTATTCCCGCCATCAATCACAATGTCGCCTTTATCTAGAAGTGGTTTTAACTGTTCGATGGTCGCATCAGTCGGTCCACCCGCCTTAACCATAAGTAAAATCTTACGTGGTTTTTCAAGGGACGCCACAAAGTCTTCCATCGTATAAGCAGGATAAACGTTTTTTCCTTCTGCTTCTTTCATCATATCTTCCGTTTTTTCTTTTGAACGATTATAAACGGATATAGAGTATCCTCTGCTTTCAATATTAAAATTACACCAATTTGCTGTTTAGTCAACGTCATCTACTCCATTCTTGTCTTGATTTATCTAGAAGAGTACTTACCCCTTCTATTTTACACGTTACGTGAGAAAAACAAACGAAAAACCCTTGAATATTGGAATAAATCTCTTCATTTAATCAAGAAAATCTTTACTAAAGCTTGTATCTGCCTGCCCGGTTTTACGAACGGGAGGAAGTCCTTTTTTTATTATTCCCTTGCCGTATTTGCTCTGCAGCTGCTGCATTACATTATACAACGGTTCCTTAACAGCTTCCTTTTCATAAGAAAATAAATCCAGCTGTTTATAAGCTGATTCCTTTTCGATTACCTCGAAAGCTGTGACACCAAGAAGCCGGACGTCTTCACCATTCCAATGTTTGGTGAATAACTCGATAGCTAGTGCATGAATTTCTTCACTCTCTGAAAAAGCATTGGCGACTAATCTGCTCCGTGTCACCGTACGGCGGTCCTTATAACGAATAGTAACACCTATCTTATGCCCGACCAAACTTTTATTCTTCAACCGTTGTGCAACTTTTAATGAAAGTCTGCCCAGAACAGCTGTCAGCTCCTTTTGACTATTTGTATCCTTTGGGAGCGTAGTCGAATTACCGATGCTCTTATGTTCATAAATCGATTCTGGGTCCACCGGCCGATCATCTATACCCATAGCCCGGTTTTTCAATCTTGTCCCATTTATACCAAGCAGCTGCTTCATGAGACCATCAGGAGCATGTGCCAGATCACCGATCGTCCGAATCCCCACAGCGTTAAACTTTTCCGCTGTCTTATTCCCGATTCCATGCATCTCGCCCACTTCATATGGCCACAGAATTTTAGGTACATCCCTTTTCCTTAAAATGGTTATCCCAAGCGGTTTTTTCATATCAGAAGCCGTTTTAGCTAGAAATTTATTAGGTGCAATTCCAATACTGCAAGGCAGATCCATGGTTTGAAGGATGCGGTTTTGGATTGTTTCGGCAATCTCAATCGGCGTACCCATCTCCGCACAATCACTAATATCAAGGTACCCTTCATCAATCGATACCGGCTCAACCTGTTCAGTAAAAGATCGTAGAAGATCAAAAATCCCAGATGAAGCCGTTCGATACCGTTCGAAATTAGGCTTCATCACAACTAGACTAGGACAAAGCTTTTTAGCTTCCCAAAGCGGCATCGTTGTTTTAACGCCGAATTTTCGTGCCTCATAGCTGCAAGTCACAATAATTCCCCGTCGTTCCTCTACATTGCCTGCTACTGCCAACGGTTTTCCCTTTAACATGGGATTATGAGCCATTTCAACTGATGCATAAAAGCTATTCATATCAACATGAAGAATGACTCTGCCATTTTTCGGATACATCTGATTCATTATTGTCACATCCTTGGTCTAGCTGTTGCCTTTTAAAAAAACAGCCTTCCTGTTAAGGATGACTGTGCAGGTTTAGGTTTTCTACTCCATTCAGCATAAATAACTTTTGGGGATCCATAATCGTAATTAAACGGCCATTCACATTCGCTACACCAAGAAAATAATTCCGGTTAGCAAGTCCTAGCATTCCTAATTGTTTAACCGCGACGCCTGACAGATCCAAAATTTCTTTGGCCTCCTCAACGATTAACCCCATTTGCTGCTGATCCATACTTAAAATGATCCATTTGAGCTGACCGTCACTGCTTCCTTTAGAGGAATCAAATAGTCTTTGTGTATGAACCAAGGGAAGGATTTCCCCTCTTACTACACACATTCCAGCTACGTAATCAGGAGCTTGGGCAGCCGTTATCTCTCCTGGATTCTCAATTGATTGTACACATTCAATCGGCAGGGCATATTCCGCACCTCCAACCATGAACACTACTACTTTCGTTATCTTGCTCATCCATTCGACCTCGCTATCTTAAAAAAACGGGGATTTTCTACGAATGAAAATCCCCATTTCCCCTTTATTCGCCCGCAGTTTCAGCTATAATGGCAAGAACCATTTCAGCAAGCTTGCTTAGTTCTTCAACAGGAATTTTTTCATTTGTTGTATGAATCTCTTCATAACCTACAGCCAGGTTAACCGTTGGAATACCGAAGCCTGCAATAACGTTAGCATCACTGCCGCCGCCGCTCTTCTGAAGTGTTCCAGGACGGCCGATTTTAGCTGCCGCTTTTTTAGCTACCTCAACAACATGATCACCTGCTCCATATTTAAAACCAGGATACATAACTTTTACTTCGACTTCTGCTTTGCCGCCAAGCTCTGCTGCAGCTGATTCGAAGGCATCCTTCATTTTCTGAACTTGTTGTTCCATTTTTTCCGGAACAAGTGAACGTGCCTCAGCTAAAATCTCTACATAATCACAAACAATATTCGTCTGTTGTCCGCCCTCAAAGCGACCAATATTTGCAGTTGTTTCTTCATCAATACGACCAAGCGGCATTTTTGAAATGGCTTTAGAAGCAATTGTGATAGCAGAAATTCCTTTTTCCGGTGCTACACCAGCATGAGCCGTTTTACCGTAAATACGTGCGCCTACTTTTGCCTGTGTTGGAGCAGCCACAACAATTTCACCAACTTTTCCATCACTATCAAGTGCATAGCCGAATTTAGCCGTTACAAGTGAACGATCCAGTACTTTAGCACCCACAAGTCCTGATTCTTCACCAACCGTTATAATAAATTCAATCGTCCCATGGGCGATATTTTCTTCTTTTATAACACGCAAAGTTTCAAGCATAACAGCTAAACCAGCTTTATCATCAGCACCCAAAATTGTTGTTCCATCAGAAACGATATAGCCGTCTTTTATGGAAGGCTTGATGCCTTTTCCTGGTACAACTGTATCCATGTGTGATGTGAAATAGATGGTATCTACGCCTTCTTTATTTCCTTTTAACGTGCAGACAAGATTTCCTGCTCCATGTCCAGTCTGACTTGTTGTATCATCTTCAAAAACGTCTACTCCAAGGGAAGCAAACTTTTCTTTTAAGACTTTAGCAATGTCAGCTTCATGTTTTGTTTCAGAATCGATTTGTACTAATTCAAAAAATTCACTTACTAAGCGTTCTTGATTAATCATACTCGTCTAACCTCCAATAATTATCTCCAATTAAGTATACGTCTAATGTTGAAAACCAGCAAATCTTGCAGCCTTATAGAGGGATATTGCCATGTTTTTTATATGGACGGCTATCTTTTTTATTACGCAGCATGTCAAGTGACTGGATGAGTTTAATCCTTGTTTCGCGTGGATCAATAACATCATCAACCATCCCCTGTTTGGCTGCCACATATGGATTCGCAAATTTTTCGCGATATTCTTCTATTTTTTGTGCACGCGTCTCTTCTGGATTTTCACTATTTTGAATGTCACGGGCAAAGATAATGTTGGCTGCTCCTTGAGGGCCCATTACTGCGATTTCAGCGTTTGGCCAAGCAAAGACCATATCAGCACCAATTGACTTACTGTTAAGGGCTACATAAGCGCCTCCATATGCCTTACGGAGAATCACTGTCATTTTCGGTACCGTTGCTTCTGAATAAGCATAAAGAATTTTTGCCCCATGGCGGATAATTCCCCCATGCTCTTGTTTAACCCCTGGGAAGAAACCAGAAACATCTTCAAACGTAATCAACGGAATATTGAATGAATCACAGAAACGGATAAATCGTGCGGCTTTATCCGAGGAGTTAATATCCAGTCCTCCAGCAAGAACCTTCGGCTGATTGCAGATTAGTCCAACGACTTCACCCTTAATCCGTGCTAGTCCGATTACAATATTCTTTGCAAAGTCCTTTTGAACCTCCATAAAACTATTTAGATCGACAACTTGATCGATTACTTTCCGGACATCATACGGTCTTAAACCATCGAATGGAATAACATCTGTTAAATCAGGACGGTAGTCTTCCTCTAAATCCGCTTCAAGCCGTGGAGGTTTTTCTTCATTATTCTGTGGTAAATAACTTAATAATGCTCTGACTTGAGAAAGAACTTCCTCTTCCGTTTCCCCTTGAAAATGAGCATTGCCGCTAATACTATTATGTACTCCTGCACCGCCTAAATCCTCAGAACTAATTTTTTCTCCCGTAACCGTTTCAATAACCTTTGGTCCTGTAATGAACATTTGGCTTGTTTTCTCGACCATGAATACAAAATCAGTAATTGCTGGTGAATACACCGCTCCGCCTGCACAAGGTCCCATAATCACTGATATTTGCGGAATAACTCCTGAATAAATGGCATTACGATAAAAAATATGACCATATCCATCCAGTGAGACGACACCTTCTTGTATCCTGGCCCCGCCTGAATCATTTAACCCGACGAACGGTGCGCCATTTTTTGCGGCAAGGTCCATTACATTCGATATTTTCTTCGCATGCATCTCCCCTAATGCACCGCCAAAGACTGTGAAATCCTGAGAAAACAAATAAATAGGCCGCCCATTCACTTTTCCATACCCCGTAACGACCCCATCACCAGGCCCTTTGACCTGATCGAGACCAAAATCAACACTTCGATGTTCAATGAAAGGATTTAACTCAACAAAAGTTCCAGGATCAACTAAAAGCTCAATTCTTTCTCGTGCCGTTAACTTTCCTTTCTCATGCTGTTTAGCAATTCGGTCGTCTCCGCCCCCATTTTCCACTTCTCTTCTTCTATCGTATAAATCATTTATTGTTTCATAGATATCCGTCATGTTTACTCCCCCTTAATTTTGCTGTTCACATAGTTCGAATAATACGCGTGCTGTTGATTTTGGATGGATAAAAGCCACTTTAGCCTCATGCGCACCCAGGCGTGATGTATCATCAATCATCGTAATTCCCTTCTCTTTCAACTCCTCAATTCTACTTTCGATTCCCTCTACCCCTAATGCAATGTGATGGATCCCTTCTCCGCGTTTTGCTAAGTATCCAGCAATTGGACTTTCTTCTGATAACGCTTCCAATAATTCTAGTCTTATATTCCCCGCAAACAAGAACGCTACCTTAACCCCTTGGTTTTCTACAGTCTCAATTGCTTCTAACTTCATCCCAAAGACCTCTGTATACAGCGGAAGCGCGTCATTTATTGAATGAACGGCAATTCCGATATGATCAATTTTCTGTATCATCTTTACCTCTCCCCTTCTACCATTATGTAACTATAACAATATTCTATCTATTCTGACGAAATAACACCAGTAATAATTGTTAAAACCCCTAGAACTTCTGCTTGTTTATCTTTTTTATACACGTTAAAATAAATATAATCACTTCCGAAAGAGGAGATGTCCATGAACAATAAAAAAAACAGAAAAATTGTTGTTTATTTAATGCTCGCTTGCATGCTTCTGACTACACTGTTTTCCGGAATCGCCGTTTTCTTATAAAAAAACGTGAAAGAGGCTGCCCTTCTGGGACAGCCTCTTTCACTTACCTTCTCTTGACAACGTAATGTAATTCCACAAATTGATTAAAGGTTCTAGTACCTTTTAAAGAAAGTTCCAGCTCATAATCCCCTGTTTTAAATAAAGGAATTCCTTCTCCTATAATTGTTGGGGCAACAGTCAAGATTAGTTCATCAACTAATTTTTCTTTTAAAAACGTATGTAATAAATCACCGCCTCCAACCATCCAAATATTTTTCCCTTCTTCCTTTTTCAAGTGATCAGTAAACGTAACGCTGTCTTCATTAACAAATTTAACATGATCTGTATCATGCAAGTCTGACCTAGAAAAAACATAACAATCCTTCGTTTGATAAGGAAATTGACCATTTTCCTGATTCATTATCCAATCATACGTTCGTTTACCCATTATGACCGTATCCACCGTTTCGAAGAATTCAGAAAAGCCATTATCTCCTTCCCCTTCAACCCTAAATAACCACTCTAATGAGTCGCCTTTTGCCGCAATATACCCATCCAAGCTTTGGGCAATAAACAATACAATTTTTCTCTGGTTCTTCATCCTATCCCTCCTGAAAAAAAAGCAGTCAGATTTCTAATATGAAATCCTCTGCTTTGTGTGATAAATCTTTATTTAATGGCTCCCTGTTCCTTAGCAAGGGTCTTGAAATCTTTTGAGGAACTGGTGATCAGCACTTGGGTTCCGATAGGCACTTGCTCATATAGTTTTTCGATATTCTCTTTTGAAAGCCGGACACAGCCATTGGAAATGTATTTCCCGATGGATTCGGGTTGATTGGTGCCATGAATTCCATAAATGCGGCCATCTGTATTTAACGCATCAAACCCAATCCATCTTGAACCAAGCGGATTCCGCGGATCACCGCCAGGGATATTTTTTTTACGATAATATGGATTAACCGCTTTAACCGTTACCGTAAATAATCCCTCAGGAGTCAGCTCCTTGCTTTTTCCGGTACCTGCTGAAAATACCTCCTGAACTTTGTTCCCATTAATAAATGCAACTTTGTTCAACGCCTTATTAACGATGACAAACGGTTCACCAGGTGCCACGGCGGGCACGTCATGAAGCACAGGAAAAAGCATAGCAGTCAAGACAATCGATAAAAATAATTTCATAGTAAACATCCTTATCGTTTTTGCTTAGTTTAGGCCTGTCCTTCTCTTTTGATGCATGGTTTGTTTAACGGGAAGTCCTTTAAAGTTTCGTTTAATCAGCAGGTACTCTTCTATTTCTTTCATCAGCTGCAATAGGGCTGCTCTAGATTCAAATTCCTGCCGCGTGCTTGGAAGTTTCATTTCTTTAAAAACAGCATCCATTTCTTTTAACTTTCCCAAATAAACAATTGCTGTATTTTGCGGGTGCACATTTTCACCAAGTTCGGCTATAAATTCGGCCAGCATCCCGCTCTGTTTGACACGTAAGGGTAAGTTCGCAACCAATGGAAGAATCCGTTCAATGATGGAAAATTGTTTTTCTCTCATCTTAAAATAATGATAATAAATATCTTCCTCACGTAAGAAATGGTTTTCAACGTCACGGAAAGCCAAGGTCTTAGCTTCAGCTAATAATTTCCCTGTTTCCGTAATTTCCCTGCCGTCCCATTCACTATCCTCATTCCTTAAATAAAGGGAGACTTCTTTAAGGATTTTGGAAAAATTCTCTTCAATCTTTTCCTGAAAAACAATTAACTTATTATCGAGACTCGGCATATACCAGTTAACCAAAAGCGCTACACCTATCCCTATACTAATCAACGCTGCCTCATTAAGAAGCAGCTTCCAGGTGATTTCCCCAGCTGTATATAGATGCAGGATGATGACGCTGCTCGTTACAATCCCCTCATTAACTTTTAAAGCAACGGTTGTAGGAATAAACAGCAGCAACATCAATCCGATAACCCAAGCATTAAAGCCTAAGACTTGAAATAAAACAGCCGAAAAAACGATGGCAATCATACAAGCGATTAACCGTGAAACGGACGCCCTTAAGGATTTCTTTTTTGATACTTGAATACAAAGAATCGTAATAATTCCTGCCCCAGAAAAACTATTCAACCCAAGAAGCTGGGCAAGAAAAATAGCTGCTGTAACTCCGACTGCCGTTTTAATTGTTCGATAACCAATCTTAAATGTCATGCTGTATCACCCTGATTCATTAGTGTTATCCTAATAGTACCAGCAATTGGTTTATCAATCATCTTTTACTAGTCAAACGCGCATAAAAAATAAGCCTCACTGTATCAGGATATCCTGTACAGTGAGGCTTACGCTTTTTATAATACTTTTTCGAGAAAATCTTGGGCACGTTGACTTTTCGGTGTGGAGAAGAATTCTTCTGGGGATGCATCTTCAATTAGATTCCCGCCATCAAGGAAAAGAATTCGATCCGCAACCTCGCGGGCAAAGCCCATTTCGTGTGTAACAATCGCCATTGTCATGCCTGAATCCGCAAGTGATTTCATAACGGCCAGTACTTCTTTAACCATTTCTGGATCTAGTGCTGAGGTTGGTTCATCAAAGAGCATAACTTCAGGCTTCATAGCCAGTGCTCTTGCAATCGCAACACGCTGCTTTTGACCACCGGATAATTTATTTGGATATTGATTTTCTTTTGCAGCAAGTCCAACCATTTCTAAAAGCTCCCGGCCTTGTTTTTCTGCGTCAGCCTTTGAGATACCTTTGACCTTCATCGGAGCATAGATGATGTTACCTAGCACTGTCTTATGTGGGAACAAATTAAAATGTTGGAACACCATTCCTACATTTTCACGTACCTTTGAAATGTCTATCCCCTTTGTGGTGATTTCCTTATCTTTGATCCAAATTTGACCTTTTGTTGGTGTTTCCAGCAGGTTCAAACAACGAAGGAAAGTCGATTTACCCGAACCAGACGGCCCGATAATGGCGACGACTTCGCCCTCTTTAATGGATGTATGAATTCCTTTTAATACATCCAGCTTACCAAAGCTTTTATGGAGGTTCTCTATTTTAATCACTACGTCTCATTCTCCCTTCAATGACCTTGCCGATAATAGTCAGGATCATAACCATGACATAATAAATCAAGCCGGCAATTAAGATGGGTTCGAAGAATTTATATGTCTCTCCACCAACAATGTATGAACGACGCATAATATCTCCGAGACCGATGATGGTCACAACGGCTGATTCCTTAGTAAGGGTAATTAGTTCATTCATTAATGCTGGTAAAATATTTTTAAACGCCTGTGGTAAAATGATGTTCAGCATACTGCTTTTATATGGAACACCCAAAGCTTGCGCTGCTTCCATCTGACCTTTATCCACAGCCATAATTCCACCGCGGATTACTTCAGATATGTAAGCAGCTGAATTTAACCCGAAGGATAAGAAGGCTGCCTCGAAGGCATCTATTTGCACACCGAATAGCTGCGGTGAACCAAAATAAATCAGCATTAATTGTAAAACAAGCGGTGTCCCGCGAAAGATCGAGGTATAAAAATCAGCGATCCAGTTTAATGGTTTTAATTTGCTTATTTTCATTAAGGATAGCAAAATCCCTAAAACAAACCCAATCACAGCTGCAATTCCTACAACCTGTAAGGTAATTGGAATTCCTTCCAAAATATAAGGAATCGAAGGCATGATTCTTTCAAAATCTAAATTCAAAACTCTCTTCCTCCCTCAGCTTCTACTTTCTGATAATACAGATTATAAGGCCTCATGGAAAAACGTTCAAAAGGCCGGCCTTTTGAACGTCTCCCCACTCTTCTATACTGCTTATTTTGCTGCTCCGTCTCCGAACCATTTTAGAACTAATTTCTCTACTTCGCCATTTTCTTTCATTTCTTTCAGTTTTTCATTAAATTCATCTTTAAGCTTACTATCTTTTTTAAAGGCGATTGCGGAACCTGCCTCTTCGCTGCCGTCTTCAATTAATGAACCAACTAATTCTTTATTGTCTGCAAGATAGCCTTTTGAAACAGTATCTTCAATTACAGCTGCATCGTAACGGCCAGAAATGATTTGCTGTACAATCTCAGGAATACGATTTAGCTTTTCCACTTTAATATCTAACTTTTCTTCTTTCACTAAGTCTGTAACAAGCCCTTCTTGAATAGAAGCCAATTGTACACCTACTGTTTTGCCTTCTAGGTCAGCGGGTGTTTTAATGTCACTGCCTTTTTTCGTAATAATCATGTTTCTAGAAGTATAATAGGTATCACTAAAATCTACTGTTTTGATCCTTTCAGGAGTGGGTGTCATTCCTGCTAGTACTAAATCTGCTTGTCCATTTTCTAGAGCTGGAATTAAGCCGTTAAAATCAATATCCTTCGGTTTTACTTCATAGCCTAGCTTTTTCCCTAAGGCCTTCGCTAAATCTACATCAAATCCCTTAATTTCTTCTCCTGTAGCTGTTTCAACAAATTCAAATGGCGGGTAATCCGCTGAAGTTCCCATAATCAATACGTTCTTATCTGTATCATTGCTGCTGCCAGTTGATGATTCATCCTTATCATCAGATGTTCCACATGCTGTAAGTACTCCTGCTAAGATAACAGAAGTAAACACAAGGCCAAATCTTCTCTTCAATTTCATGCTGTCTTTCCTCCAATTAAAAAATTATTAGATCAATATCATTATTATTTTCAAGATATTTTTGTCCTATCCATTCGCTAAAATTATTTTAACATATTTCTATATTTATTCAATATTATTTATAAATAAAAATAGTAAAACAGAAATAAATCGTATTGACTACTGAGTTTAATGGATTTTTGGTATATTTTACATATACATAATATACTTATAGGAACAAACGATGTATAAAAAAAGCAAAAAAAAAGCCCGGTGTACCAGGCTTAAATTTCTTCACAATATTGTTCAAAGTAAGTTTGTAGTTTATTGACTACTGACATTGGATCATGACCTTCAATTTCGTGCCGCTCTACCATAGTTAAGAACTGTCCATCTTTTAAAATTGCGAATGATGGAGATGAAGGCGGATATCCTTCAAAATAATCACGAGCCTTTTCAGTAGCTTCTTTATCTTGTCCGGCAAAAACAGTGACAAGATGATCAGGACGTTTATCATAATGAATGGAATGTGCAGCTGCAGGTCTTGCAATTCCTCCGGCACATCCGCATACGGAATTAATCATGACAAGTGTTGTACCTTTTTGAGCAAAGGCTGAATCAACATCTTCTGGTGTTGTAAGCTCTGTATATCCAGCCGTTTTGATTTCCTCACGGGCATTTTTAACCACATCATTCATTAAAAAATTAAAATCCATATTCATGTGAGTGCTCCTTCCATCTTTCTTCTATTGTTCCCTAACATCATATCAAGATGTTTCCTTTCAATCAATCTTTTTACCTACAACAATAATAAGTGAAAAATAGGTTTAGAATAGTTGGACTCGGGTAAAACATAAATACCCCTAAATTATATAATCACAAATGGATAGCAGAAATTCTGCTATCCTTCTTTTTTGTTATTTATAAAAGTTGATAAAGGCTTCATGTACCGCCTGTGTCACGGTTTTTTTGCCGGCAATGACTTCATTTTCTAATTGGGGAAGCATCCGTTTTATTCGTTCATTTTGAAAGAAGAGCGTTTGGAGCTGCTCATTCACAAGTGAATACAGCCATTCCTTTGCTTGCATCCTCCGACGTTCTTCAAATACACCTGATTGCTTCGTCAATTCAGTGAAGTCTCCAATGACCTCCCATAGGGCAGGTATTCCTTCTCCATTCAATGATGAACAAGTCAACGACTTCGCTTGCCAGCCTTTTGTAGGCGACTTAAGAAAATGAAGAATGCGGCTATACTCAGATTTCGTTCTCAATGCAGCCGTTTTGTTCGAACCGTCCGCTTTATTGACAACAATCATATCAACAAGCTCAAGAATCCCCTTTTTCATCCCTTGCAGTTCATCCCCTGCTCCGGTTAAAGCCAGTAAGAGAAAAAAGTCAACCATACCACGGACAATTGCTTCACTCTGCCCGACACCGACGGTTTCTACAAGAATCACATCAAAACCAGCGGCTTCACACAAAAGCATCGTTTCACGGGTCTTGCGATGAACACCGCCAAGCGTGCCTTCTGAAGGCGAAGGACGAATAAACGCCCGTGGATTTCGCGCTAACTCCTCCATCCTCGTTTTATCTCCAAGAATACTTCCGCCATTAATGGAAGAACTGGGATCAACTGCAAGCACAGCGACTTTATGACCAGCCTGACAAAGAAAGGTCCCAAATGCCTCAATAAATGTACTTTTTCCTGCTCCAGGAACACCAGAAATTCCGATTCTAATCGATTTACCAGTATGCGTCATGATGGATTGGAGCAGACTTTGGGCATATTCAAAATGCTGGGGTGAATTGCTTTCAATCAGCGTGATTGCTCGGGCAAGCCTAGCCCGTTCGCCGAGAAGAACGCCCTGCTTTAGTTCTTCGATATCTTGTGGACGTTCTTGTTTCTTAACGAATTTACGTACCTTTGTATCTGAGCTGACGGAACGCTTGACACCCTCCTGCACAGAGGAAGTAAATCCATCTTCGTTTTCTTCTGCCCATTCCGGCTTTTTGCCGCTCATTATTCAGTCACTTCCTCATATCCAAGACGGCGGTATATTTCATGAAGTACCCTTTTAGCACTCTCAGGGATCACGGTTCCTGGTCCGAATATAGCGGATGCACCATTTTGAAGCAGGAATTCATAATCTTGAGCAGGAATCACTCCGCCGACAATGACGACAATATCCTCTCTGCCAAGTTTCTTTAATTCGGCTGTCAATTGCGGAAGCAGCGTTTTATGTCCTGCTGCAAGTGAACTCATCCCGATCGCATGAACGTCATTTTCAACCGCTTGAAGGGCCGTTTCTTCTGCTGTTTGAAACAGTGGACCTATATCGACGTCATATCCTAAATCAGCAAATGCGGTAGCCACCACTTTCGCCCCGCGGTCATGACCATCTTGACCCATTTTTGCCATTAAAATTCTCGGTCTTCTGCCTTCTTGTGCTAGGAATTCTTCTGTCATAGCTATCACTTCTTCTATATCGCTATCATTTGCATAGGACGAACTATACACACCGCTTATTGATCGTATAACAGCTTTATGTCTGCCCGCTGTTTTTTCAATCACATCAGAAATTTCTCCAAGCGTTGCACGTGCTCGAGCAGCCTGAACAGCTAGTTCGAGCAGATTTCCAGTCCCTGTTGCAGCCCCTTGTTCAAGTGCTTTAAGAGCTTTTTTGACAGATACATCGTCACGCATTTCTTTTAGTTCACGAAGCTTTTGCAGCTGACTTTCCCGAACAGCGGTATTGTCTATTTCCAGAATATCAATTGGATCTTCTATTTCAAGGCGGTATTTGTTGACCCCGACAATCGTTTCTTCCTGCGAATCAATTTTGGCCTGTCGTTTAGCTGCTGCTTCCTCAATCCTCATTTTCGGAAGGCCTGTTTCAATGGCTCTTGCCATGCCGCCTAGGTTTTCGATTTCTTCAATATGCTCCCAAGCACGATCAATTAAAGCCTTCGTTAATGATTCAACATAATAGGAGCCTGCCCATGGATCAATCACTTTCGTAATCCCTGTTTCTTCTTGAAGATACAGCTGCGTATTTCTTGCAATTCGTGCAGAGAAATCTGTCGGCAAGGCTATGGCTTCATCTAAAGCATTTGTATGAAGAGACTGAGTATGTCCAAGTGCTGCTGCATGTGCTTCGAGTAAAGTTCGGACCACATTATTAAATGGGTCTTGCTCAGATAAACTCCATCCAGAAGTTTGTGAATGGGTGCGGAGTGCCATGGCTTTTGGACTTGCCGGTGCAAATTGTTTCATCAATTTTGCCCAAATAAACCGTCCAGCTCTCATTTTGGCAATTTCCATGAAATAATTCATTCCAATACCCCAGAAAAAAGATAACCGCGGTGCAAATTTATCGATATCAATGCCAGCTTCGAGTCCCGTACGAACATATTCAAGTCCATCCGCAAGTGTATAAGCAAGTTCGATATCAGCTGGTGCCCCAGCTTCCTGCATGTGATAGCCCGATATGCTGATGCTGTTAAATTTCGGCATATATGTGGATGTATATTCAAAAATATCAGCAATGATCTTCATAGACATTTCGGGAGGATAAATATAAGTATTACGAACCATATATTCTTTTAAGATATCATTTTGAATGGTACCTGACAGCTTATCTTGAGTTACTCCTTGTTCCTCAGCTGTCACTATATAGAAAGCCATGATAGGCAGTACTGCTCCGTTCATCGTCATAGACACCGACATTTGATCCAGTGGAATTCCATCGAATAAGCGCTTCATGTCCAGAATCGAATCAATAGCCACACCTGCCTTACCCACATCACCCGTCACACGCGGATGATCAGAGTCGTAACCACGGTGCGTTGGAAGATCAAAAGCAACAGAAAGCCCTTTTTGACCCATCGCTAAATTCCGCCGATAAAAAGCATTCGATTCTTCAGCAGTGGAGAAACCTGCATATTGTCTAACTGTCCATGGTCGATTGACATACATGGACGGATAAGGTCCTCTTGTATAAGGAGCAATTCCCGGAACACTATCCATATGTTCTAAATTTTCACGATCTTTCTTCGTATATAGTGACTTAATCATGATTTGTTCATTACTTTCAAAAAGTACTTCTTCAATTGAATCCTGAACCATTTGGTTTACCTTGCTACTCTGAATCGATTCTTGGTTTGACTTTTTAGTAGGCTCAACTTTTGTAAAATCCGGCTGCCTCATGCCTTCACCCCCAGCTGTTTATGCCATTCCCTCAGAAGCTCGACGGCATTGGTTTTACTATGAAGAACATCTTGGATTCCCGCTTCTTTAAACTCGGCCTCGACTTCTTCTTTTTGTTTCCCTGCAAGATATAATCGAACCTGCGGCAGTTCCTTCTTGATGTCTTTTACAACCTGTACCTTATAATCTTCATCACTTCCACATAGACAAAGCGTATGTACGCTGGTTTTTTTGATAAAATCAATTGCATCTACTCCGGAGCCTTCGACAACCTCAATTCCTCCCGCTGCTGCCAACGCCTTCATAAAATCAGCATGAGGTTTATAATTCTTAAGTTCTCCGAATGTGAGCAGCCCAATTTGAGGGGCTTCACCGCTTACCTTACGATGTGCCGCACTGCGCTGCCTTAACTCTTCGAATGGTTCTGCGAGCCTTTTTAGCTTAATAGCTGGAATAGACTGTGGATCAGGTAATGTATAGTAACTAGTTATTTCTTTTACCGCTGATCTGTCTGACCCTATATCAGCGGGATTTGGGTAGACATTTGTCCCAATAATACTTACCTTGCGCGATGCTAAATCATGTTCTCTCTTCTTGAAGACATCCCTTATTTCGTCTTGAATTTTTCCTTCTTGAAGTAAGGGCAGGATTCCTCCTGAAGTATGTATATCAAAGAATTTTTCCCACGCTTTGACCGCTATTTCATCCGTAAGTTGTTCCACATACCAAGAGCCGCCCGCGGGGTCTGCCACTTCAGTAATATGTGTCTCTTCTTTTAGAATGAGATGAATATTTCGCGCAATTCTGTCGGCTGCCTGATTTTCTTTAGATGACGTATGATTAAACGGATGAACCTCAAGGTATTGAATACCCCCAATGGCCGAGGCAAAAGCTTGATTCGCTGTGCGGAGAATATTCACATGCTCGTCATAAAGCGTTTCTGACCGCTCTGATGTAACAGCATGAATCACCATTTTAAAATGATCAGCATCTGCATGATAAGCATCGGCAAATTGAGCCCATAGACGTCGAGCTGCCCGCAATTTTGCAATATTCATAAAATAATCTGAATCCACTGCGAACGAAAATATCATTTTATCTACAAGATCTTCTACCGTAAAACCATTTTTCTGCCCTTCTGCTAAATATAATGCAGCTGTTGCAAGAGCATACGCAAGTTCCTGAATAGCGGAAGCTCCGGCATTATGATAGCTCACTGACTTTATTAGGATACTTTTAACTTGCGGAGCATGGCTGTCCATCTCTCTCAATGTATGAAACCAGCTTTCAAAAAAGGATTCTGGTTCTCTAGGAATCTGTCCATCCACACACCATTCAGCAACTGGATCTTCTGCTAATACGCCAGTAAGCGAACTGGTCAGCTTTCCTAACTGCGGCAGCAAGTTTTTTTGTAATCCTCTGGCATCGATATACAATGGCAGCTGATTAAGCGGCAGCCCATCAAGTAATTCTGTAAGGTCACCGTTTACAAGTAAGTCCGCAGGGAAAACAATTGCATTTTGACCACGTAAGAGAGCTGATTTCATTTTGCGATTGGCTTCTTTGCAATCAGTACCTCCAACAGGTTGGCAGACTGCCCACGGCTCGTCATGATAGCCATTGGTATAGATCCCTCTCGTATAGGGAAACTCACCGGGGTTTTCTGTGTCAGTAAGGGAGACGTTATCGTCCGTATAAAGCGGATTTAGTGTAATCCCTTCATAAGTAGGTGTTTTAAGTTTATCTATGGTTTTCTCCCGTAAAGCAGCCTCAGCAGCTGAACGCCATTGATCATAATCAGATTTAGGAAAGGAAAGGTCTTTAACGTTATCAATATTCATGTAATCGCTTTCTTATTTCTATATGGAGAAACCTGATAAAGCGCTGTAGAGCGAACGCTCAGTCAGTACGAATAAGAAAGCTGTCCCCCTTCACACTTTTTTGAATTATAGTAACATTCTAACATATCTAAATTCTAAATAGAAAGCTACTATTATCGGTTTTCCCATTTCTCCCTTCCTCTTTGGATATCTAAACCAGACCATTTTAAAAGTCGATTCAACTTTTTCTAGTTCACGTTCATTATTTACTCATTCATGTACCTATCAGACATTTTCTCTGTATCCGAAAGAAATTTCTCCATTATCGTTTGGTATTCCTTCTCACTAAGAATCCCGACTAGTTTGCTGATATAGGAAAAATGAATAATTTTCTTCTGAATTCGTTTTGAGGTATTCATGTTCTTTGCTCCTTTCTTTTTATATTATGTGGTAATGACAAAAAGTTTCCTTAAGGCAAAAATAAAAATGCCTCGAAAAGTCGTTAAAACGAAATTTCGAGACATTCTTTATTAATAAATCGGTGTATTTTCCTTCGACATATCTTCAATTATTTCTTTCACTCTGGCAAGAAATTTTCCGCAAACTAGACCATCAAGTACCCGATGATCCAACGATAGACAAAGATTAACCATGCTGCGTACTGCAATCATATCATTCACAATAACAGGACGTTTAACAATCGATTCTACTTGCAGAATTGCTGCCTGCGGATAGTTAATGATGCCCATAGATTGAATGGAACCAAATGACCCAGTATTATTAACGGTAAATGTTCCACCCTGCATTTCATCTGATTTAATTTTACCTGTTCTCACCTTGTCTGCAAGTTCAGTAATTTCACGGGCAATGCCTTTAATGGTTTTTTCATCTGCATGTTTGATTACGGGAACGTAGAGCGCTTTATCCGTTGCTACCGCAATCGAGATATTAATATCCTTCTTTTGGATAATTTTATCTCCTGCCCACATCGAATTCACCTCTGGGAACTCTTTCAAGCTCTGAGCAATTGCTTTCACAAAAAAGGCGAAATAGGTTAGGTTATACCCTTCCTTTTGTTTAAATTCCCCTTTAAGCGAATCCCGATAGTTAACCAGGTTTGTTGCATCTACTTCAACCATGGTCCAAGCATGCGGCACTTCCTGTTTACTGCGAAGCATATTAGCTGCAATCGCCTTACGAACACCACTTACAGGTACTTCAATATCTCCTTTATGAACGGGAGCAGTTCCTATTGGAGATGTTTGCTCGACTTTTGGTTTTGGTTGAGTTTGCTCTTCGGTTTTCACTTTTGGTTGTGCTGTCTCTTGAGGAAGGTCTTTCATTTCAATCTGCTTCAAAAGATCTTTACGAGTAATTCTCCCCTCGCGTCCAGTACCCTGAATGGTAGTTAAATCAATACCATTCTCCTGTGAGAGTTTTAATACGGCTGGAGAATACCGGCTCTTCATGGAATTTCCTTCTGAAGCATTATACGCATCTTCTATTGCCTGCTCAGGTTCATCCCCACGAAGATCTTCATTTTCTATAGTTGTGCTTGAGCCAGTTTCTGTTTCAATCACACAAATCACTTCACCAACAGCCAGTGTTTCGCCCTCTTCTGCTTTTAATTCCTTAATAGTGCCGGAAAAAGAAGAAGGTACTTCAGCATTTACTTTGTCTGTCATGACCTCAGCAATTGAATCGTATTTATTAACCACATCGCCTGGTTTAACCAGCCAGCTGCTGATTGTTCCTTCCGTGACGCTTTCACCAAGCTGCGGCATTTTCATCTGTTCGATTGTCATTTAAACACCCCTGTTTCCCTATTAGTACTCAGCCAGCTCCCGCATTGCTTTTTCAACTTTATCTGGATTAACCATGAAATATTTCTCCATCGTTGGTGCATACGGCATAGCTGGGATGTCAGGACCTGCGAGTCTCATTATCGGCGCATCGAGATCAAACAAGCAGTTTTCTGCTATAATCGCTGCTACTTCCCCAATAATACTGCCTTCCTTTGTATCCTCTGTAATCAGTAATACTTTTCCTGTCTTCGATGCTGCTTCCACAATTGCCTCTTTATCTAATGGATAGACAGTTCGTAAGTCTAATACATGAGCAGAAATACCATCACTCGCTAATTTTTCTGCAGCTTGAAGGGCGAAATGGACACATAAACCATATGTAATCACCGTAATATCTTCACCTTGACGTTTTACATCTGCTTTTCCGATTGGCAGAACATAATCATCAGCTGGAACTTCCCCTTTAATTAGACGATATGCCCGCTTATGTTCAAAGAACAACACAGGATCATCATCCCGGATGGCTGCCTTCAGCAAGCCCTTTACATCATAAGGCGTTGAAGGCATCACAATTTTCAAGCCTGGCTGATTAGCGAATATCGCTTCTACGGATTGTGAATGATACAGAGCTCCATGCACACCGCCGCCATAAGGAGCTCGGATGACCATCGGACAGCTCCAATCATTATTCGAACGATACCTGACTTTTGCAGCTTCAGAAATGATTTGATTGATTGCCGGCATGATAAAGTCAGCGAACTGCATTTCTGCAATGGGCCGCATTCCATACATGGCTGCTCCAACGCCGACGCCTGCAATCGCTGATTCAGCAAGCGGTGTATCAATCACACGGTGTTCGCCAAATTGGTCATATAAACCATGTGTCGCTTTAAATACACCGCCCTTTTTGCCAACATCCTCTCCTAGGACAAAGACCTGGGAATCTCGTTCCATTTCCTCCCGTATAGCCATCGTCACTGCATCTATATAAGAAATTACTGGCATTGCTATTCCCCCTTATTTCTCTGCATAAACATACTGCAGTGCACTTTCTGCATCAGCATATGGAGCGCTCTCTGCATAATCAGTCGCTTCATTTACAATGGCCATAACCTGATCATTCAGCTCTTTCTCGAGAGCATCATCCATAACGCCTGTTTCCTTTAGATACGCACCAAACGTTATAATTGGATCTTGAGTCTTTGCTTCTGCCACCTCTGAAGGTGCTCTATAGCTGCGATCATCATCATCGCTCGAATGCGGTGTAAGTCGATAAGAAATCGTTTCTACCAACGTTGGTCCTTCACCGCGACGACCCCGGTCTGCAGCTTCTTTCACTGCTTGATAGACGGCTAGCGGGTCATTTCCATCCACAGTCACACCCGGCATCCCATAACCTATTGCACGGTCTGACACATTTTCACAAGCTAACTGTTTTTCAATTGGAACCGAAATCGCATATTTATTATTTTCACACATAAAAATTACTGGCAGCTTGTGGACACCTGCAAAGTTTGCGCCTTCATGAAAATCACCCTGATTAGAAGATCCTTCTCCAAAGGTCACAAAAGCAACAAGATCTTCCTGATTCATTTTCCCAGCTAACGCTATCCCAACAGCATGTGGTACCTGTGTGGTGACAGGTGAAGAACCTGTTACAATACGGTTGCTTCTCTGTCCAAAATGCCCTGGCATTTGTCTGCCTGCAGAGTTTGGATCCTCTGCTTTTGCAAATCCTGAAAGCATCAAATCCTTGGCCGTCATTCCAAACGTCAACACTACACCTACATCCCGATAATACGGAAGAACATAATCTTTAGTATTGTCTAATGCGAAGGCAGCACCAACCTGTGCAGCTTCTTGACCTTGGCAGGAAATCACAAAGGGAATTTTGCCGGAACGATTTAACAGCCACATCCGCTCATCAATTCTTCGTGCCATTAACATGGTTTTATATATCTCAATCACTTTCTCGTTACTAAGTCCTAAATCCTCATGTCGATTTTTAACCATAGCTATCCCTCCTTGAGTTAAATAAATATGTTTACATATGAATGGCTAGGCCATCAACAGCCAGTGCTGCTTCACCGATCGCTTCTGAAAGGCTTGGATGAGGATGAATGGTCTGTGAAATCTCCCATGGCGTAGCATCGAGTACTCTTGCTAGGCCTGCCTCCGAGATCATGTCCGTTACATGTGGTCCGATCATATGAACACCTAAAATATCATTTGTTTTAGCATCAGCTATTATTTTAACAAAACCATCTGATTCTCCATACACAAGCGCCTTTCCTACAGCCTTGAAAGGAAACTTCCCAATCTTCAGTTCGAAGCCTTTTTCTTTGGCTTCCATTTCGGTATATCCGACGCTGGCCGCTTCTGGGCTCGAATAAATACATTTTGAAACGAGTGAATAATCAATAGCATGCGGCTTTAATCCGGCAATGTGCTCGACAGCGGTAATACCTTCATGACTCGCCGCGTGAGCTAGCTGCAATCCGCCAATACAATCTCCTATTGCGTATATATGTGATTCTTTTGTTTGGTAATAATCATTGACTGAGATAAATCCTTTTTCTACTACTGCCTCAGTGTTGGTTAAGCCAATTCCCTCAACATTTGCTTGCCTGCCCACAGAAACAAGAATCTTGTCCGCTGTGAATTCTTCATTCGTATGATTAATCTCTGCGGAAATCGAGACATGTTCACCATGATGTTGAAGAGTTTCAGATAAAACTTTCGCATTCGTATGAATGGTAATGCCTTTTTTCTTAAGAAGTTTTTCCATTTCTTTTGAAACCTCATGATCCTCCGTTGGAATAATGCGGTCAGCATATTCCAGCACCGTAACCTCTGCTCCAAAATCACTAAGCATAGAAGCCCACTCAATTCCAATTACACCCCCGCCGACAATGATAATCGACTTTGGCAGTGCAGCAAACTCTAACGCTTCCTCGGAGGTTACAACAGAAACTCCGTCGATTTCAAGCCCCTCAAGTGTTCGCGGTCTGGATCCAGTAGCAATAATGACGTTTTTAGGAATCAGCATTTCGTTTTCATTTCCGTTATTCATTTCAACTGATATGGTACCTGGCAGTGGAGAAAAAATGGAGGGTCCAAGAATTCTGCCTATCCCCTCGAAAATATCAATTTTCCCCTGCTTCATTAAATGCTGTACACCGGTATAAAGCTGGGTGACAATTTTTTCTTTCCGCTGTTGAACTTTAGGGAAATCAAGTTTCACGTCACCAAGAATGACGCCATATTCTTCACTTTTCATTGATGTATGATAAACTTCAGCGCTGCGTAACAACGCCTTTGATGGGATACAGCCCTTATGTAAGCAAGTGCCGCCAAGTTTTCCTTTTTCAACAATTGCCGTTTTTAATCCAAGCTGTGACGCACGGATAGCAGCTACATAACCACCCGTTCCGCCCCCAAGTATCACTAAATCATATTCTTCAGCCATGATAGAACCTCCTACATTTACTAACGTGTCCATTAAAGACGATTTTTTCTTTTAATCAAAGAGTCCTTATTTACGGCGATTCAGAATATGCTTTTCATTTTGTAAAAATTGACTGCGCGAGTTTCTCATCCGTTCAATGCGTTCTTCGACCATTCGGTCCGCTGCTTTGTACGTTGGAATTCCGTCACGTTTAGCAATATTAATTACCTTTTCAATACTTGCATATACCCCTTCAACCTTTTTAAGTGCACGCTCACGATTATAACCGTATAATTCATCGGCTACATTAATGACGCCGCCCGCGTTAATCACGTAATCCGGTGCATACACAATGCCCATTTCATGAATTTGATCACCATGGATAGGATCCTTCAGCTGATTATTTGCTGCTCCTGCAATAACCTTCGCTTTAATTCTAGAAATCGTTTGGTCATTAATCACTGCGCCAAGCGCACAAGGAGCATAGATATCACAATCAACATCATAGATATCATTTGGATCCACAGCCTTTGCACCAAACTCATCAACTGCTCGTTGAACGGCTTCCTTGTTAATGTCTGTCACAACAAGCTTAGCTCCTTCTTCATGCAGGTGACGCAATAAATTATAAGCAACATTGCCTACTCCTTGAACGGCTACTGTCTTGCCTTCAAGAGAATCTGTACCAAACGCAGCTTTAGCGGCTGCCTTCATTCCTCTATAAACCCCATAAGCAGTGACTGGTGAAGGATTACCTGAAGAACCGAATGCTGGTGATATACCCGTTACAAAGTCAGTTTCTTCATGAATAAGATCCATATCTGCAACAGTTGTCCCAACATCTTCAGCCGTAATATATCTGCCATTTAAACCTTGGATATACCGTCCAAAAGCACGGAACATTTCTTCATTTTTATCCTTACGGGGGTCACCGATAATAACCGTCTTACCGCCGCCTAAATTCAAGCCTGCTGCAGCATTTTTATATGTCATACCTTTTGCAAGACGAAGAGCATCCTCAATCGCTGCATCCTCTGATTCGTAGGTCCACATTCTTGTTCCCCCAAGAGCTGGTCCAAGTGTTGTATCGTGAATGGCGACAATCGCCTTTAAGCCTGATTGTTTATCCTGACAGAATAAAAGTTGTTCGTAATCATATTTCTCCATATAAGTGAAAATCTCCATTGATAAATCCTCCTCTAATGTCATGACAATTAATTGTGATTAGATAAAACCACCTATTAGTGGTATGACCACTAATAGCAGGGTCATGCCTGTTTTATGGCTTTTCGCGTGCTAAATATAGTATGCAAATACCATGCCAGCATACTTTTCTCCTTTTAGTGGATGTAAACCACATGTTGGCATGCAACAATTAGCATACTGTGCAATTTATTGCATGCCAGTTTTTTCAAGATTATATTTTTCCATTTTATAATACAGGTTTCGAATTGAAATTCCCAGAAATTCAGCCGTTTTCGTTTTATTTTGCTTATTTTTCTGCAGCGCCTCTTTAATTAGCCCGCATTCATAACGCTCCAACTTAGAAACTAATGGGGCGCTTGTCTTCCTTATTTCAAAATCATCCTCATTTATGGGATCCGATGAGTCTAAGAAGTCTGGTATGTACTTCTCATCCATTATTACTTCGCTTTGTTTCATAAAAATAATCGCCCGACCTAATATATTCTCAAGCTCCCGCACATTGCCCGGCCATTCAGAATGTTTTAATCGAGAAAGAGCACCTTCTGTAATCCCTTCAATATTCCGTCCATATTCCAAATTGATTTTTTGGATAAGGTGCATCGCCAATTCTTTAATATCTACCTTCCGTTTTCGAAGAGGAGCAATATAGATTGGCATGCGATTTAAGCGAAAATATAAGTCTTCACGAAATCCGCCGCTTGCTATCGCTTTTTCTAGATTACTGTTCGTTGCTGCGATGACACGAACATTGATCGATATAGGTTTCGTGCCGCCAACCCGGACAATTTCTGATTCTTGGAGTACTCTTAACAGCTTTGCTTGTAGAGAAGGCGTCAATTCCCCAATTTCATCAAGGAAGATACTGCCATTATCCGCTTCTTCAAAAAGCCCTTTTTTCCCTCCGCGCTTAGCTCCAGAAAAGGCCCCCTCATCGTAACCAAATAATTCACTTTCAAGTAAGGATTCGGATATAGCAGCACAATTCACTCGGACAAATTTATTAAATTTCCGCTCACTGGCATTGTGTATGGCGTGAGCAAATAATTCTTTACCTGTTCCTGACTCGCCCCGGAGCAAAACCGTTACAGGTGTTCGTGCACTTAGCTTTGCCTGTTCAATCGGCAGCTGCATTTCTTCAGATTGACCAATGATATCTTCGAAGGTATATTTCGCTTCAAGCGTTCGAATAATCTGCCGAGCCCGATTTAATTCCTGATTCAATTGACGAATTTCAGAAACATCATGAATGACTCCCACACTGCCTTTGACTTGTCCATCAACAATGATTGGTGCAACGTTTACAATCACTTCTTTACGTTTTTGGCCGATTTTCATATTCGTTCCCCGTACTGCTCTTCTTGTTTGGAGAACTTGCATATGCATACTATCCCCTTGATAAATATCTGCATCAGCAGGTTTCCCAATCACTTCTTCACTCGTCAGCCCCGTCAGCCTCGTATATGCCCGATTAATCAGCATCCCTCGTCCTTGCTCGTCCACGACTGAAATGGCATCATCACTTGATTGAATAATCGCTTCAAGCATCGTTTGGATTTCCTTCAAGTCAGTAATCTGTTCCGCTAAATCAACAACCTCCGTAATATCTTTAAAAACCGCAATTGCCCCGATTGCCTCATTCGACTCATCAAGCAAGGGAATTCTTGTGGTAATAATTTTCATGCCGTTTTTTAACAGATGCTCTTGATTGATTTCCCTGCGCTTTGATTGTAAAACTACAGGAAGCCTGGTATCAGGAATAATCGTCTGAATCGGTTTACCCAGGACTTCGATTCTTCTCTCGCCTGTCATTCGTTCCGCACTGCCATTGAAAAGAATAATATTTCCCTGTCGATCTATAACAATCATACCATCATTTGTCGTATTAAAAATTAATTCGTGCTTCGTTGCTTCATTTTCAAGCCTATGTATTAATGCTCTCTTTTCATTAAATAACTGTGCAATAAGATAAGCAAGACTACCTGGTATGATGAGCGCCTTTCCACTGAAAACCTTCACAATCTCTTTAAAAACCACTTTATTTTTTGTCGCCTCAATGATCACATCTACGGATGATGGGTCTATGCCTTGCCAGTCCATTTTTGTAGGTATTCCTAATTTTTCGGCTAGTTGGATCCCTTCTGCCGTAATTTGCGAATCAATGACCCAAGAAACAGTGAATTTGCCGCTTTCAAGCAAGAGATTTAAAATGGCACTTCCCCTTTTTCCAGCACCAATAATCATGACTTTCTGCAATCAACTTCCTCCCTGCCGTGTTAAACATCCCGGATAATATGCAAAAAATTTCTTATTTCTCTTCATCTTAAACAACTATAGACAGCTTGACAAATTTTTAATATACCTTATCATTTTGAGAAGGAATTCTTTTTCAGAAGGGAAACAAATATGAGACGGCTGATGGCATTTTTAATCCTCTTCATTCCCGGAGCGTTTGCGGCATATGGAATCAAAATAATGAGAGATATGGTATTTGGTATAAAGCTTGCCCCTTACCCCTTTCTCTGGCTGCAATTTCTCGTGGGACTCATTTTAATGATTGGCGGCATTGGTTTTATTGCCGGATTCGTACTTCATCGTGACCGTAAAAAAATAAAGTCCAGTCCCGTTTTAGCCAATCCATAGAAAAAAACAATAACCATTTTCTCTTTACGACAAAGACCCGGCCAAACTTCGGCCGGGTTTTTAATTACTTACTTCTATTCAGTTCCCTTATCCTCACCGCGCGTTCAGGAAAGTCAGTGATGATTGCACTGCAATTGATACTCAGGAGTCTTTTAATATCTTCTTCCCCATTAATGGTGTAGGGTCTTACCTGAATTCCATAGGCCATTGCATCAATGATTAACGCATCTGGTACGGCATGAATGGAAGGATGCATTCCTCTAGAACCTATTGAGCTGGCATATACCCAAGGCATATAGATTCCGTCTCGATACAAAGGAGCTGTTTCAATTTCAGGAGCAAGCCGCCAAGCATAGACAAGAGAATAGTGATTGAATGACGAAAGAATTACCCGTTCCTCTAATCCATATCCTCTAACAAGCTGGATTACTTTTTCCTCAAGTCCTGGATAAAGATAAACCCCATTTTTAAGTTCAATATTACATAATAAATCGGTGGACTGGATCCATTCAAATACCTCCTGCAGGCTTGGAATAGGAATTCTCCTGCCCAGTTGCTTTCCAAACTTGTAACCTGCATTCAGCTTCTTCATATCTCCCATGGTTTGATCCTTAACAAATCCACTTCCATTTGTGGTTCTGTTCAGCGTTTCATCATGTATGACTACTGGAATTCCATCTTTAGAAAGCTGAACATCAAGTTCAATTCCATCCGCGCCGCTTCGTTTTGCCTCAATGAATGCGACCATTGTATTCTCTGGATATGTTCCCGCTGCTCCTCGATGAGCGAATATTTTCATTGTACACCCGCTCCTTTAGATAATAACGTTCAGTTATATCTATGAAGGAACAGCTCGATTTATCTAACATACTTATTTACTCGAAGTGCATATTATTATTTTCTGCAAAAAAAGTCCCTTTTGTCGATTCTTTGATGTTTCTCTGAAGGCTTTTTATTTCCAAACAGGTATCTGGAAACGCCATTTGTCCTATGGTCACTTCTCCATCTCCTTTGATTTCAAGCATATCCGTTAGATAACGCCGCTTCTCATCATGTTGGAAAATGGTCACCATTATTTGATCATAGGTTTTTTTAATTGTTCATATTGAAACTTTTGATGAACATTTGTCTCGCCCTCTATCGAATCAAAAATCTCTATTTTCTGCTTCAACTGCTCCATCTTAAGTATATTGGCTTTGTATTCTAATAACGTTTCTTTTAAATCCTTTTCAACCTTTTTTCGATCGAATCCTGCAACCTGAATGATTGTCCTTCGTTCAAGCCGGTTCCCGACTATAGCCGCTTTTACTTTCCCGCGGGCTTCTATTACCCCGCCAATTAACTTCCCGTTCTTTTCATCCGCGATAATATGATTAGCCTTTACATGACTACCTAACGCATAGTACCCAATATGTATCGTTCCTAAAGCTTCGAGAAAACACTCATTCGCATGTTTAACATAAATGTTTTTTCCAGCCTTCACCACGGATTTTCCTTTTCCAAAGATACCGCCTCGAATATAAATGTCACCAGTAACCGATTCAATTCTGTCACAATGACTGATTCCGTGTTCACTTTCAATTGCTACATCCTTTGTTGCTTTCACGGAATAGTTTTCACAAATGGTTCCATTAATGGTAATACTTCCATTAAATTCGATATTACCTGTTTCAACACCCACATCACCATTAATGATCAAATGATCGCCAACTTGTATTTTCCCGCCAACCGTTTCGACTACACCATCCCTTAAAGCCCGAAGAACAATTTTCCCATTCTCTTCACACGCTTCAACAGTCTTCTGATCAAATACTAATTTTTTGTTTTTCCCATTTTTTTGGACGACGTATTCACCGGTAATGGTTTTCCCAGGTGTGCCCTTCGTTGCTGGAATTTTTTCACCCAGCCATTCCCCCATTTTCACTTCATCTAAAAAATTCATATCATAATAATCTGCTTTTCCATCGTCCCTGATTGTGGGCTTCCGAACAGAGCGTTTAAAATAGGTTATAACCGCATCTTGTCCGTGTACTGGCTCTTTTCCCCTTGCAATCAAAATTTCCTTGTTAACAGTCAAAGGTCCCGAAAGGATATCCATCCTGATTCCTTCCTTGACTGAATGATTATGTAAACAGTTTAGTATTTCTGAAGTGAAATAGGTACGTTCGTTTGTAAACGCTTCTTCTGTACAATTTAACGTTATAAACGCTGCCATTTTATCGGCAGCAACCGTACACTCTATTTCTGGTTTAAAATCGCCAATATGTACCTTCTCGCCGCTGCCAGAGGTAATTGCCGTTCTTAATTCCTTAAAACGATTCAAATTAATGCGCGGGTGTTTAGCGATTAGTTGATTAAAGGTAAGTAAGGAGAATCCCTTTTGGTACATAGTTATGTATAACGAATTGTCTAATTCTTCTAGTAAAAAATACTCATTCTTTTCGATTTCCATAAATGATTCCTTTCTACCATTGTATATAGCTATCTTACCATATTAAGGCGAACGAGTTAGGTAATCTAAAGAATATTTTGACAGATTGCATACAAAAAAAGCCAACCACTAAGTTGACTTCTAACATCCCGCTGAGAATCATCATCGTGCTCTCAACCCTATTTAAAAAGACCAGTGAATCATTCATATTCATTGGTTAATCCCAAAGAATAGAATTAGAAAATGTTTGTAATGCTTCTTTTAAGAAGCCTTATGCTCGAGGCGCAGCTTGTCAGCGACCATGGCGATAAACTCTGAATTAGTAGGTTTTGCTTTCGTCATGGACACTGTATATCCAAATAACGTTGAAATGGATTCTATATTTCCCCGGCTCCATGCCACTTCGATTGCGTGACGGATAGCCCGTTCGACACGGCTTGCTGTTGTGTTATATTTTTTTGCAATATCAGGATAAAGAACTTTCGTAATCGATCCAAGTAATTCAATATCGTTATAGACCATGGATATAGCTTCTCGCAAATATAGATACCCTTTGATATGAGCGGGAACCCCAATTTCATGAATGATACTCGTAATACTTGCATCAAGATTTTTGGGTTTTTGCTCTACTGGGCTGCGATAATTAAAGTGGGAGGATTTTTTTAACATGGATTCTCTGCCGCTGACTTGACGGATATGTCCAGCCAGGTTTTCCATATCAAATGGCTTCAGAATAAAATAAGATGCGCCTAAATCAACAGCCTTCTTGGTTACATCTTCTTGACCAAAAGCAGTAAGCATAATTACACTTGGCATTTTATTGCGTCTCTGATCACGTAATTTCTCCAGAACAGCCAGCCCATCTAAATGAGGCATAATAATGTCCAAAATCAAGATATCGGGTTCGATTGATTCTAATAGACTCAAACAATCCTGCCCGTTATGTGCAACCCCAATTACTTCCATATCTTCTTTGGCCGAAATATACTCTTCCAATAACGAGACGAGTTCTCTGTTGTCATCTACAACACACACCTTAATTTTATCCACGTTAAAATTCCTCCTCAACTACAATTGGTCATTTTTTCTAATTATCTATATAATCATTGTAATTGAACTTTTCGACAATGAAAACTATATTCCCTTTATTTTAGGTTAAATTATAGGAAATCTTTATTTTTCTCGTGTTCTCTCTAGTTTTCGACGTTATTCGCTCTGACCTGTTGTTTTTGTCGAATAATCTCTTGTTACCGTATATTAACACATAACAAGTGAAAATGTGAAATTTCTCTACGAGTGTCTGAATGTTCGGTGATAACAAGAATGGCTGCCGAGAATTTCTCGGCAGCCTTCGGGTGTTAACTTGCTTTAGACGGAGTTTCTGCTTTTTCATATATATTGATGCCCGCATCATTAAGCATCCATTCAATATGAACTCCATATCCACTCGTTGGATCGTTAACAAACACATGGGTTACTGCACCAATGAGCTTTCCATTTTGAATAATCGGACTACCGCTCATTCCTTGAACAATTCCGCCTGTTTTAGCCAATAGTTCTTTATCGGTGACCTTGATAACCATTCCTTTAATGGCCGGAAACTTTTGTGGAATGGTACTAACAATTTCGATATCATATTCTTCCACAGTCGATCCATCTACAACCGTTAATATCTTTGCAGGGCCTTCCTTCACTTCATGTGAAAGTGAAATGGGAAGTGGTTTATTTGCTGTCAATTTATGATCACTTTTTCCATTCATTTTTCCAAAGATACCAAATGGACTATTTCGGTTAATGGTTCCAATGACTTCGCGATCAGGAGAAAATCGAGCAAGTTTCTCACCAGGCTCACCGTTACTTCCTTTTTCTATGGAAGTCACGGTAGAACGGACTATTTCTCCATCTTTTACGATGATTGGTTTCTTCGTATCCATATCCGAAATCACATGCCCGAGTGCACCATATTTTTTTGAATCAGGGTGATAGAAAGTCATGGTTCCAATTCCAGCTGCGGAATCTCGAATATATAAACCGAGCTTAAAGCTGCCTTCATTTTTATCTTTTAAAGGCTTAAGTGTTGTATCAATGGTCTCATTTTCTCGGTTAATGACCAGTTGCAGCGGCCTGCCGCTTTCACCTGCTTGCTGAACAAATGGAGTCACATCTGACATTTTCTTTATTTCTTGACCATTAATCTTTGTGATAATATCTCCAACCTCTACCTTAGCACTTTCACCAGGTGATCTTTTCCCTTCTTTGGTATCAACCAGATGATGACCCACTACAAGTACTCCTAGTGTATTCAATTTGACGCCAATTGATTGTCCGCCGGGAATAACCTTAAAATTCTTTAAAACCTGTACATCAACCTTTTTTATTGGAAAGCCCGCTACATCAAATAATACTTGATTTTCCCCAGGCTTCTCTCCACCTAAAGTTATAGCTGACTTTCCATTTTGGATAGATATGCTATTATCTGGAGAAAATACAGTTGCAGAAACGGGCAATGCATTAGAAAACGTATAGTGATCCCCTTCGAAAAGAACAACTTTTCTGGGAATAGTCATAAATTCACGGAATGGCTGATATAACCCAAGTGTTAGTAGCGAAATAAGGAGAATTCCACCGATGATTTTTCTAATCCATTCTTTTTTCAAGCTGTTTTCTCTCCTCCTCGCAATATAAATGGCTACCCCTTTAATTTTGCCTTTGCAGCAGTCATTTATAACCCAAGGACAAAATAAAAGCTATCCGTATTTGGATAGCTTTACATTGTTTATAAAATTCAATTATGATTTCTCTTGCTGCTTATAGGAAAAAGCCTATTTAACATACTTTTTTTGATCTGCCTGAAGGATTAATTCCCGAGCATGTTCCTTCGTTAAGTCAGTAATTTCGACCCCTGAAATCATGCGGCCGATTTCTTTAATTTTATCCTCTTCATTTAATGACTTCACAGATGTATTCGTCCGGCCGTCTTTGATATTCTTAGCAATAAACAGGTGAATATCTGCCATTGCCGCAACCTGAGGCAAGTGGGAAATACATAACACTTGTGAGCCTGAAGCAACTTGATGAATTTTTTCTGCAATGGCTTGGGCGACTCTTCCGCTGACACCTGTATCGACTTCATCAAAAATAATTGAAGTAATTCCTTGATGTTTGGAGAAAATGCTTTTCAGGGCAAGCATGATCCGCGATAATTCACCGCCAGAAGCAATTTTTGATAGTGGTTTTAACGGTTCCCCGGGGTTCGTTGATATATAAAACTCCATACTGTCGAGACCGTTTTTCCCCCACTTCGTCTGCGTCCGTAAAGGTAAACGCTGTTTTATGGAAATGTGCTTCGAATATCGTTTTTTCCATGTACAGCTCTTGTAACTCCTTCTGGATATGATTAGTAAGCTGTTTAGCATATGTTTGCCGAAGCTCAGATAAATTCTTCGCTTCAACAAGTAAATCGGCTCGTATGGATTTGATTTGAGCTTCCAGCTTAACGATATGTGTTTCACGGTTTTGCAAGGTTTCAATTTCCTCTTCAATCATCGAACCATACTCAACAATTTCTTCAATGGTTTTCCCATATTTACGTTTGAGCTGATTAATTTCATTTAAACGGCTTTCAATTAAATCGAGCCGCTCTGGATCATATTCGAGGGAATCCAATTGATCACGAATTAATGAGACGGCGTCTTCAATAATAAAGTAGCTGTTCGAAATGGATTCAGAAATCCCTTTTGTAGATTCATCAAGCGCAGCTGCTTCTTCAAGGTTATTCATCGCCAAAGACAGCCAATCTAATCCACGCTGCTCCCCAGTCAAAGACTGATACCCTGTTTGCAAGGACTCATGAAGACGTTCAAAGTTATTAATTTTCTTTTTCTCTTCAGTCAAGCTGTCATCTTCGCCCAGCACCAGTTCAGCACTTTCGATTTCATCATGCTGAAACTGAATCAAATCGAGTCGATGAACCATTTGCTGTTCATTTTGACTCAATTTCTTTAATTGCTTAACTGCATAATCATAGTCCTTGTACAATCGTTGATATTCGGATAGCGCTTGCACTATTTTCTCTCCGCCAAATTGATCCAGAAGCGGCAAATGAAGTCGATCATCCATCAGCTCCTGATGTTCATGCTGGCCATGAATATCAATAAGCGTTCGGCCGATTTCCCTAAGTATGGCAATCGTCACAAGCTTTCCATTCACCCGACAAGCGCTCTTTCCACTCAAAGCAATATCTCGGCGTAAAACAACCATCCCATCCGTTATATCAATGCCTATCTCCTGCATTTTTTCATACACTGGGTGTTTTTCTTCGTCAATAATAAATAAACCTTCAATTTCAGCCTTTGATTCTCCGTGTCTGATGAACTCTGCCGATCCACGTCCTCCAACCAATAGGTGAATCGCGTCAATAATTATTGATTTTCCAGCACCCGTTTCCCCAGTTAAGACCGTTAATCCTTTTTCTAAAGAAATTGAAAGTGCATCAATGATTGCGAAATTGCGAATTGATAATTCTGTTAACAATTGCTCATCCCCTTATTTCCATATTAGAGCATGTCTAAAAACTTTTCGGCAACCATTTCTGCTTTTTCAGGAGTCTGACAAATAATCAAGCAGGTATCATCGCCGCCAATCGTTCCCAGTATCTCTTCCCAGCTCAAATTGTCTATCAACACACACAGCGCCTGTGCGTTGCCCGGCATCGTCTTTAACACAAGCATGTTACTTGCAGTATCAATACGAACAAAAGCATCAATTAGCAGCCGTTTTAACTTTTGCAGCGGATTAAAACGCTGATCGGCAGGCAAGCTGTATTTATATCGGCCGTCAATCATCGGCACCTTGACTAGGTGTAATTCTTTAATATCTCTTGAGACAGTTGCCTGCGTAACATTAAAGCCTCTGCTTTCTAACTCCTCAACCAAATCATCTTGAGTTTCTATATCATTGTTAGCAATGATTTCTCTAATTTTTATATGTCGCTGGCCTTTATTCATTTAAGCACCTCTTTAGATAATCATGATTTAAAATAATCGTAGCGGATTTACTTTCAATTGTACAATTTTTTCATCAAAATTCCGACTTTAAACTGCATAATTATTCATAAAAAGAGCTCCAGAGCAAATTTACTGCCGGAGCTTTTGTGTTAATCTTCGTTTTTTTTCTGTTTTAATTCAACATGTGCTTCTGTTACAATTTCCTCGATGGTTTGCTTCAGAAGGTTTTCTCCAGAC
>NZ_AJTN02000203.1 GCF_000305495.1 Peribacillus psychrosaccharolyticus ATCC 23296
TTTGTTTCGGAACAGCTTATTAATAATAACATTGTTGTTTGTTTGAGTCAAGGATTTTTTAAAACTTTTTTATCTGTTTTTCATCCATTTGTAACACGTTTGTAACAACAGATATAAATATACCATCATCTCGTGCCCGGTGCAATACCTTTTTGAAAAAGTTTTTCTAAAATAACAAAGCTGCAATAATCAGAAAACTAGATTCTATTTTTCTCATCAATAGTATTGTAATTTCCGCACACTGATTATCCCTTTTCTAACAAAAAACAAGCAGCGCCTCACGATTGAGACACTGCTTGCAGCCAGCTAATTATGAACGGTGACGCATAGTAGGGAATAATAGTACATCTCGGATAGACGGAGAATTAGTTAATAACATAACTAAACGGTCAATCCCGATTCCCAGACCGCCTGTTGGCGGCATACCATATTCAAGCGCTTCTAAGAAATCTTCGTCCATTTCGTGAGCTTCGTCATTCCCTTGCTCACGCTCTTTCATTTGTGCTTCAAAACGCTCTCTTTGATCCACCGGGTCATTTAACTCTGAGAAAGCATTCGCATACTCACGTCCCACAATGAAGAGCTCAAAGCGATCTGTAAAGCGCGGATCTTTTTCATTTTTCTTAGCAAGTGGAGAGATTTCTACTGGGTGACCAAAGATAAACGTTGGTTGAATCAGTTTTTCTTCAACTACTTGTTCAAAGAATTCATTTACAACATGACCAAATTCCATTGTATCTTTTATTTGGATGTTGTGTTCCTTCGCCAGCTGCTGTGCTTCTTCTTTCGTCATCTGTTTCCAGAAATCTACACCCGTATGTTCTTTAATCGCATCAACCATATGAAGTCTAGTCCACTCTGGCTTCAACTCTATATCGTGTCCACCGTATTGTACTGTCGTAGTACCTAGTACTTGTTGAGCGATATGCGCAACCAAATTTTCCGTTAATTTCATGATATCTTGATAATCAGCATATGCTTCATATAATTCTATCATCGTAAACTCTGGATTATGTCGTGTTGATGTACCTTCATTTCTGAATACACGGCCAATTTCATACACTTTCTCTAAGCCGCCGACAATTAGACGTTTAAGATGAAGTTCAATCGCAATTCTCATAAATAACGGCATATCCAATGCATTGTGATGCGTAAGGAACGGACGAGCAGCTGCACCGCCTGCAATTGTATGAAGTAATGGTGTTTCAACCTCTAGATACCCATGATCATCTAGATATCTGCGCATTTCACGAATAATCTTACTCCGTGTAATAAATGTTTGTTTACTTTCATCGTTTGTCATTAAGTCGACATACCGTTTACGGTAACGTTCTTCAACATCCTTTAACCCGTGGAATTTATCCGGAAGCGGACGAAGAGCTTTTGATAGGAAAGTGAACTCCTTTGCTTTAACAGAAAGCTCGCCAACCTTCGTTCTGAAAATATTCCCCTTGATGCCGATAATATCGCCTAAATCCGCTTGTTTGAAGAGATCGTACGCTTCTTCCCCAATAGCATCCTGACGAACATAGATTTGAATCTGTCCGCTTATATCTTGAAGGTGGGCAAATCCAGCTTTCCCTTTACCACGTTTCGTCATTACCCGTCCTGCTAGTACGACTTCTTTTCCTTCTGTTAGTTCTTCTTCTGTTAACTCGTTGAATTCTTCAACAATTTCAGCTGCTAGATGCGTACGTTCAAAGCGGCTGCCGAAAGGATCTTGTCCATTCGCCACCATCGCATCCATTTTCTCGCGTCTTACTTTAAGCTGGTCATTAGTTTCTTCGCTCACGTGTCATCATCTCCATCTTCGTATTCACTTCATCTATCAAATAAACGTAACTATAATTTTTCATACCTATATATTTTTACATAAAGTGACTGAATCGAACAGCCCTTTGCCTAAAAAAGTGTTTCTACATATAAAAACTGCCAGTACTCAACTGGCAGTTCGGATAAGCGTATTATAGAAAAACCACAAGATGATGTCAAATCGTTACACCATTTGAATATTTTGTTCTTTTGCTTCAATCTCATCTACAAGACCATATAATAGATGAGCCACATCTTCTCTAGTGTGACATTCATTGATCCCTTTTCTTGCGCTTGCATTGCCTTTAATGCCCTTTAAATACCACGCAGCATGATTACGCATCTCTCGAACAGCCACGCTTTCATTTTTCAGCGCGATTAAACGATCCATATGCAGAATACAAACATCCATTTTTTCACGAACAGAAGGTTCTCCTATTAGTTCTCCGGTCTCTAGGTATCTAACTGTTTGATAGATCATCCATGGATTCCCCAGTGCAGCACGGCCAATCATTACACCGTCTACCCCGGTTTCTTGTAACATTCTTTCTGCATCGAGCGGTGTTTCTACGTCACCGTTTCCAATGACTGAAATCTTAACCGCTTCCTTTACCTGACGTATAATGTCCCAATCTGCTTTTCCTTCATACTTCTGATAACGTGTTCTCCCATGAACAGATACAGCTTGACCGCCCGCCCGTTCAACAGCTAATGCATTTTCGACTGCAAAGATATGATCATCATCCCAGCCTGTACGCATTTTCACTGTCACAGGTTTGTCTACAGCATCTGTTACAGCAGAAACCATTTCATATATTTTATTAGGATCAAGCAGCCATTTAGCACCTGCATCACATTTCGTAATTTTAGGTACAGGACAACCCATATTTATATCTATAATATCTGCATTTGTATTCTTATCCACAAATTGCGCGGCCTCAACTAACGTCTTTTTTTCTCCGCCAAAAATTTGCAGACTGAGCGGATTTTCCCGTTCGTCTATATAAAGCATATTCATCGTTTTTTTGTTTTTCAATACAATACCTTTGTCGCTTACCATTTCCGCGCAAACCAAGCCAGCACCAAATTCCTTTACCGTTAAACGGAAAGCTGAATTACATACCCCTGCCATAGGGGCAAGTACTACTGGATTACTCATTACGACATCGCCAATCTTTAACACGATGCAGCCTCCTTCGTTGTCTTTATTCTATTCTATCCTCTGGAGGTTGAAGTTCATCCATACTAATCTGAAGAATATTCGTCACCTCAGTTAAAAATTGTTCTGATGGCAGACGATTGCCTCGTTCTATTTCTCCTAATAAAGAGACAGAAACGCCGATTTTCTTCGCAAATCCTTCTTGTGTATATCCCTTTAACTTTCTAAAAGCCCTAATCCGTCTTCCCCACTTTTCAGCTTCCATAATCGAACTCCTTCTCTATCCTGTATATTCTCAAGAATATTAACCAAAGGTATATCCATCTCAGGCAGCGTGATGTTTGGATCTAACTCCAATAACGGGATGAGTACAAATGCCCTTTCCAACATCCGCGGATGCGGAACAGAAAGACTCTCTGTTTCAATATTTTCGTAATTATACAGCAAAATGTCAAGGTCTATTGTACGAGGACCCCATCTTATATCCCTTATTCTACCATTTATTTTCTCTGTTTCCTGACATTTAAGCAGTAGTTCCTCCGGTTCGTAGGAAGTCTCTATCTTCAGGACAGCATTTAAAAATTTCGCCTGTTCCGTATAACCAACAGGCTCTGTTTCATAAATTGATGAGATATTACTTATTCGTATATTTTCATCACCCTGTATATAATCAATGGCTTTTTTAAAGTGATGCAGCCGATCACCCATATTCGATCCAATGGACAGATAGGAAATATTTTTCACCTTATCGTCCCCTCTTTATTTCCACTGCTACAGATTTATAATGTCCTGGAATGGGAGGATCAGGTTTAAATACTTTTACAGTACAGGTCTGTACATTAGAAAACTGAGTAAGCATACGTGAGGCAATTTGTTCTGCTATTGCTTCGACCAAGTTATACTGTTCACCCTCCACAACTTCTTTGCACACTGCATACAGCTCTCCATAATTAATAGAATCATCTAATTGATCACTTTTCCCGGCAGCAGAAAGATCTGTTTCTATAATAAGGTCTACCACAAACCGTTGACCCAGACGGTTTTCTTCTGGAAAAACGCCATGATAGCCATAAAACTCCATTTGATTTACAAAAATTTTATCCACTATATTCTCCCTTTCCAACAAGCGCATCCATCATTTTAGCCATTCGGGCCATTTCCTTCACATCATGTACACGTATCATCTGACAACCCTTTTGTATCCCAAAGCAAATAGTTGCTCCTGTTCCCTCCATTCTCTCATTTGGAGGAAGGTTTAAGACGTCTCCAATCATTGATTTCCGTGAAGCAGCAAGTAAAACCGGATAACCCATTGCTACTAGCTTATCAAGATTCCTTATCATTTCCAAATTTAAGGAAGTGTTTTTCGCAAAACCAATACCAGGGTCTAAGATAATATTTTCATCAAGTACCCCTGCACGTTTCACAATCTTAATACTTTCAGTTAAGTCAGTAAGAGCATCCCTAATAAAATGTTCATAATTCATCTGTTCACGGTTATGCATCAAGATAATCGGTACCTGATACTCAGCAGCGACCTTCGCCATTTCAGGATCCGCTTTTGCTCCCCAGATATCATTAATGATATGAGCCCCAGCCTTAACTGCTTCCTTTGCTACCACAGACTTATAGGTATCCACGGACAGTGTAATATCAAGATTGTTCGTTATTGCCTCTATAACAGGCAGGATACGTTCAAGTTCTTGCTGTTCGGAAATCCTATCATAATTTGGTCTGGTTGACTCCCCGCCAATATCGATAATATCAACGCCTTGCTTAACCATCTCTTCAGCTCGTCTTAAGGCTGTATCTACATGATCATATTTTCCCCCATCAGAAAATGAGTCCGGGGTAGCATTTAATATCCCCATAATGATTGTTTTGTTCTGATAATCTAACGTATGGTTTCCGCATTTTATTATTGAGGGCATATTAGCACTCCTCTACGATTAGTCTTATTTATAGTGTACTTATCTTTGATGGGTATTACTAGTGAGCTTTTACAATCCCCTCTCTTTATTCCCATAAAAAAAGCCCCGGAATATCCGGAGCCATTTAGTACCAATTACTCAAAATTGTATAATGCTGTACTTAAGTACCGTTCGCCATTACTAGGGATTATCGCAAGTACTTTTTTACCTTTGCCAAGCTCTTTTGCTACTTGAACAGCAGCGCTAATAGCAGCTCCTGAAGAAATTCCGCCAAGGATTCCTTCTTCTTTAGCAGCACGGCGTGCATAATCGAAAGCCTCTTCCGTAGTAACGGTGATAATTTGGTCGTACAATTCTGTATTTAGGATACTAGGAATAAATCCTGCTCCAATTCCTTGAATTTTATGCGGACCAGGTTTGCCGCCAGAAAGAATCGGTGAATCTGATGGTTCAACCGCTACAATTTTGATGTTTGGATATTGTTCACGAAGGACTTCACCAGCACCTGTTATTGTTCCCCCAGTACCAATACCGGAAATAAATGCATCTAATTGGTCGCCCATTTGTTCAACAATTTCTTTACCCGTTGTTTCTCTATGGACTCTAGGATTCGCTTCATTTTCGAATTGTTGTGGAACGAAGTAGCCATTTTCCTTAGCTAATTCCTCTGCCTTGGCAATCGCACCTTTCATCCCGTCTGGACCAGGCGTTAATACTAATTCTGCTCCGTACGCACGAAGTAAGTTGCGACGTTCCATACTCATTGTTTCAGGCATAACTAAGATCGCTTTATACCCTTTAGCAGCTGCTACCATAGCTAGACCGATTCCTGTATTACCACTCGTAGGTTCAATAATGGTGTCGCCTTCTTTAAGACTGCCGTCTTTTTCGGCTGCCTCGATCATGGCAAGAGCAATACGATCTTTAACGCTGCTCCCTGGGTTCATGTACTCTAACTTCAAAAAGATCTCTGCGCTATTTTCATCATTTAATCTGTTTAATCTCACAATCGGTGTTTGACCAATTAATTCAACTACAGAATTTGCTATTCTTGACATGTTCTTCACTCCTAATTCCTACTAATTTTATTGGTTTTATTTTACGTTACATCTTAGCACGTAAATTTGTCAATTTTTTTATACTGATTTACTTAATTTTCTGTTACTTTTACCTCATAAACAAAAACTTAGCAACTAGGCATATTATTCTACTTTCCATCTTCTCTATACTGCCATTTAACATCAGATTCATCCCAAAATATCTTCCCTGTAACCGGCATTTGCATTTGTTCTAAAGCGAGGGTGCGATGTATTTGTTTTTTAACGTCAGAAAAGCTGTACTGATGCTCTTCCACTTTTTCATGAAGATAAATAACTGCATACCCATCAGTTACTGTTATTGGTTGACTCCAAGTATGCTCTTTCATCAATTTAACTTCGTCGAGGTAGTTCTCAGCTTTCTGACCACTTTCTTCAGTAAGATAACCCAAATCCCCGCCTGCGTTTGCAGAAAATTCATCCAATGATTTCTCCATGGCAAGTACATCAAAGGCAGATCCCTCCCGGAGTTCCTGAATCACTTGATCCGCCTCTTCTTTACTTGCTGTCACAATATGAGATATCCGATAGGATTGCGGGATAGCAAATCGTTGTTTATTTGTTTCATAATAGTGCTGTAATACGGATTGCGGAATGGTGACGTCCTTCGTCAGTATTTCTTCAAGCTGGATGTTAGTTCTTATCTGCTGCTTCCACTCTTCTTCGCTCTTAGATCCAGAAATGCCCTTAGTACTGTAGGTCAATTTCGTGAATAGATATTCTCTTTCAACGTCTTTAGCTGAAATAGACACATTATGCCTCTTAGCTGTTTGCTGAATGACCTCAGCATCTACTAATTCTTCGAGAATTTCTTTTCCATAACGTGATTGTAACTCTGCCAGCCATTTCTCTCTTGTAATATCTTTCTTTCCAACAGATGCCACAATCTCGTGATCATTGTATAAGCTAAACGGCTTAATGACATACACCATTAAAGTCACAATATTAAGCAAAATAAGTCCGATAATAATAACTAACAGCTGCTTTTGAGACAATCCCGTATCCCCCATTACACCCTATTATTTAGCTTCATCAATTAACTCTCTTAATTCAGTCTCCGTAAAATGGTATTGTTCGTTACAGAAATGACATTGAGCTTCTGCTTGGCCATCTGTCTGAATAATATCCTCTATCTCTTCCTTACCCAAACTAATTAGTGCATTAGCAATTCGTTCTCTTGAACATTCACAGTTGAATTTCACAGGCATTTTTTCTAGGATTTTTACATTGCCCTCTCCTAAGAGTTCAACAAGAATTTGTTCTGGCGTTAACCCTTTTTGAATTAGTTTAGAAATTGGCTCTATAACTGATAGTCTTTGTTCAATCTTTGTAATAACTTCATCATCTGCACCAGGCAGCAACTGAATAATAAAACCGCCTGCCGCCAGTATTGTATTATCTGGATTCACAAGTACTCCTAACCCTACGGATGACGGTACTTGCTCTGAAGTTACCAGGTAATAGGTGAAATCTTCTCCTAGTTCTCCGGAAACCAATGGGACTTGTCCTGTAAAGTTATCACGAAGACCAATATCCTTAACAATAGCCAGTGTTCCTTCCGTTCCAACTGCACGTTTAACATCTAACTTTCCATGCTCATTTAAATCAAAGTGCGTTTGCGGATTACCTACGTATCCTCTAACTTCTCCCTTTGCATTGCTGTCGACAAGAATTACGCCTAGAGGACCGCCGCCTTCAATCTTAATCGTAAGCTTTTCCTCACCTTTTAACATAGCGCCCAGCATAACACCTGCTGTCATTGAACGACCAAGTGCTGCAGAGGCAGTCGGCCAAGTTTGGTGTCTTCTTTGTCCTTCACCCACTGTTTCAGTTGTTTTGACTGCATACGCTCTTACTTGACCGTTATAACCTAATGCTTTTACTAAGTAATCATTCATGTTGTTACCCCCATCAATTCTATTTCTTCATTGTTCCCGATTTCTTTTATAGATAAGCATCAATCCTTTTAATGTTAAAAAAGGATCCACTATATCAATTGCATCCGATTCACTTGAAATTAATCCAGCAAGTCCTCCTGTTGCAATTACAGTCGGTTCTGTTTCACTTTGGGATTTGATTCTTGAGACAATCCCTTCAACTTGTCCGACATATCCATATAGAATACCCGATTGCATGGCAGAAACAGTGTTCTTACCAAGAATACCCTCAGGACGAGCAATTTCTATTCTAGGTAATTTCGCAGCTTTGGTATACAACGCTTCTGTCGAAATCCCAATTCCGGGAGCGATAGCCCCTCCCATATAATGTTTCATTTCATTTATATAACAATAAGTTGTAGCGGTACCGAAATCGACGATAATTAATGGACTTCCATATTCATGAATTCCTGCTACAGCATTCACTATACGGTCAGCTCCCACCTCTTTTGGATTGTCATACTTTATATTTAAACCTGTTTTTACTCCTGGACCAACAACGAGCGGTTTCATACCAAAGTACTTTAAACACATCCGCTCAACTGAGAACATTATGGGCGGCACTACGGAAGAAATAATAATGCCATCAATGTCTTCGAAGGCTATCCCTTCATGTGCGAAAAGAGATTTAATAACCATTCCATACTCATCTTCTGTTTTATTACGACTTGTTTCAATCCGCCAATGATATTTCAATGTATCTTCACTATAAACACCAAGAACTGTATTGGTATTTCCTACGTCTAGTACAAAAATCATCATTTCACACTCCGCCAGATTATTCTCAAACATCATATCATACCGCCATATGGCTTGCCATCTGCAGGACCTTGACCCTTATTATAAAATAGAAAACAGGTATTTCCCGAAGGAAATACCTGTTTGCCTTACTAATAATGATTAGCTCTTTTTATTATCTTCGTTTGAGAACGGTGTGTCTTCTTTAATCGGTTCTGTAGGAATTACTTCCTCAGATCGAACTTCAAGATTTTCCGATCCTCTTTCATCTAACGGGCTAAGAAGTGCTTCTTTTTCTTCCTTCTTAATGTTAATGTTCACTTTCACATCATCGTCTTTTTCCATATTGCCATTAAGGGCTGAATAAGAACGTTTCGGTAATGTTCCGTGATCGAAGAGGTGTTTAATTTGTTCTGCATCCAACGTCTCAATTTCAAGCAATGTTTTTGCAATTACGTCAAGCTTATCACGCTTTTCGGTAATGATTTTCGTTGCACGAGCATATGCCTCTTTGATAATACGTTGAATTTCAAGATCAATTTCATAGGCAATCGCATCTGAATAATTTTGTTCATTATTGAAATCGCGGCCTAAGAATACATTTCCACCCTGTGTAGATCCAAATTGAAGCGGTCCAAGTTTCTCACTCATTCCATATTCAGTGACCATACTACGTGCAATCGCAGTGGCACGTTGGAAGTCATTATGAGCACCTGTGCTGACTTCACCAAAGACTACTTCTTCAGCTACACGTCCGCCTAAAAGACCGGCAATCTTATCAAGAAGTTCAGGTTTAGTCATAAAGAAGCGATCTTCTTTAGGAAGCATGACAGCGTAACCGCCAGCCTGACCACGAGGAACAATCGTAACTTTATGAACGATTTCAGCATCATCCAAGACAAGTCCTATGATGGTATGCCCTGCTTCATGGAAAGCAACAATATTACGTTCTTTTTTAGATATAACCTTACTTTTTTTAGCTGGACCGGCAATTACACGGTCAGAAGCTTCATCAAGATCGGACATATCAATTTTCTTTTTATTTTGTCTAGCTGCTACAAGAGCTGCTTCATTTAAAAGATTTTCAAGATCTGCACCAGAGAAACCTGGTGTACGCTGTGCGATAGCTTTTAGGTCTACACCTTCGGCTAATGGCTTATTACGCGCATGAACTTTTAATACATCTTCACGTCCTCTTACATCAGGACGGCCAACCGTAATCTGGCGGTCAAAACGACCTGGACGTAATAACGCAGGATCAAGAATATCAGAACGGTTTGTCGCTGCAATAATAATAATGCCTTCATTGCCTGCGAAACCATCCATCTCAACTAGCAATTGATTCAATGTTTGTTCCCGCTCATCGTGACCTCCGCCTAAACCAGCACCACGCTGACGGCCGACTGCATCAATTTCATCAATGAAAATAATACATGGAGCGTTCTTTTTCGCATTTTCAAACAAATCACGAACCCGGGATGCCCCGACTCCGACAAACATTTCAACAAAATCGGAACCACTGATAGAGAAGAATGGTGTTCCAGCTTCACCAGCTACCGCTCTTGCTAAAAGCGTTTTACCTGTTCCTGGAGGACCTACAAGCAAGACCCCTTTTGGAATACGTGCACCAAGTTCAACAAACTTACGTGGATCCTTCAAGAACTCAACTACCTCAACGAGTTCTTGCTTTTCTTCATCAGCACCTGCTACATCGTTGAAACGGACCTTTTTCTTGTTGTCATCGTATAATTTGGCTTTGCTTTTGCCAAAGTTCATGACACGTCCGCCACCGCCGCCTTGGGCTTGATTAAGTAAGAAGAAGAACAGAATGAAGATGATAACAAAAGGTATAATGGAAGTGAAGAACGTTACCCAGCCGCTTGTTTCTTTAGCTGGAAGCACCTCCAATTTCACATCATTTTTATCAACAGCTGCTTGTATACGTGTTTGATTGCTCTCGCTGTCAGTAATGTACGTCAAGAAGGAATCTTTCTCCTTGGACCCTTTCAACTGACCCTTAACTTCGTATACATACCGCTCGGGCTGCATCGATAAGGAGGCTATCTTTCCACTCTCCAAACTTTGGTAAAAATCATCTTGAGTTATATTCTTAGCAGGTTCATTGTTATTATTAAAGATGCTCACAATACCAATAATCACTAAGAAAATCAGTAAATAAAATATTGTATTACGGAAGATCCGATTCATCCCTTACCTCCTCCCACGAAAAAACAAACTATAGTAATAAATAGTATCATAGTAAATAATTGAAAGACAATTTTTAGAACTACAATTTATTGTTACCGGATTTACATGATACTAATCTGTTTGTCATCGTTATTTTGTAGTATAAATTTCTGGTTTTAAAACACCAATGTACGGCAGATTACGGTATCTCTCTGCAAAATCCAGACCATATCCGACTACGAAAGCATCAGGTACAATAAAGCCAGTATAGTCCGGCTTAATATCGACTTTTCTGCCAGTCGGTTTATCTAACAATGTAACAATTTTAATGCTCTTTGCTTTTCTATAACGGAATAATTCAACCAGGTAACTTAACGTCAGACCGCTGTCGATAATATCTTCTATGATTAAAATGTCTCGGCCTTCTACAGAAGTATTTAAATCTTTAATGATTTTCACTTCACCAGAAGAAACCGTAGAATTACCATAGCTGGATACATCCATGAAATCCATTTCTAAATGTTCATCGACGCGTTTTAATAAGTCAGCCATAAATGGCAATGCACCTTTTAAAACTCCAATCACCAGCGGGAAACTATTACTATAATCATTCTCCAGCTGTGCTGCTAACTCTTTTATTTTACCTTGAATTTCTTCCTCAGTAATTAACACTTTTTCAATGTCATTTTGCATCGTCATTGTAATTGTTTGCCCCCCAAGAAGATTTAAGCTTTTTTATATTCTAAATAAATGAAAGACGTTTCATTTTGAGTATGTTCAGACTCGAGCACCGATTTTTTCAAACCAGGGAGCCAAACAATTTCCCCTGCTTGATCAACCACGACCGGCCAGGTAGTACGTTCCTGCCTGGGAATTTTTTTATCAATAAATATTCCTTTAAGCTTCTTCGTTCCTCCAAGTCCTTTTACAGTCATTCGGTCACCATTCACCCGTGTTCGTGCGGTAAGCGGAAGACTAACTGACGAAGCAGATACTAGAAAAGAATGATTTCCATTTAATACGGAAATTTCATCTTTTATATAGTGTGCTTTAATTATATATCCATTCGGAAGAATTGTCTCACCTGGAACGTCTAATTTGATGGAATATTCCGGGCTTTCATTAGTGAAAAACCGAAAAATACCTTTTTGGTATGATTTTTCAATGATAAGTCCGTCAGGGAGATGCAGTTCAGCAGATGGATGAGGATTAGTGAATAACGTTAAAAGCTGGTCAATATGTATAGCTGAAAGCGATGAAGGTCTCTTTATATAAAGATAATTTAATATTAGATGAATCATTCTTCTTTGTAAAGGTTTTGGTACCATCAATAATCTCTCAAGATCTATTATTGAACCGTCCTTTTTCTTCTCAAGCCAAATACCATCGAGTTCTTTAGCGGCAAGTGACTGCAAGTAGACTTCATCATCAGTTAATTCCTCACTGAATCGTTGAAAATGCTCATGGACATTTGGGTTTTCTTTTTTTAGAAAGGGCAGCACCACATGTCGAAATCTATTACGGAGATAATCATTTTTCTCGTTACTCGGGTCCATTCTTGGCTCTAACCCATGCTCTTTCGCATACGCTTCAATTTCAGATCGAGCTGCACATAATAAAGGTCTTGCTATGTAACCAGAAGCAAACGGTCGTTTAACAGGGATTCCCGCTCTTGCCATTTCCGCAGAGCCTCTCGTCAGTCTCATCAGCATGGTCTCCACTTGATCATCTCCATGGTGCCCCAATACCAACAGATTCAGATGGTGTTTTTCCATAACCTCTTGAAAGAATGCATATCTTAAATTCCTAGCAGCAAGTTGCGTGCTCTCACCTGAAGCATTCATATATGCTGTCACATCTATTTGTTTCCCTTCAAAAGGAATACCCCACTCCATACATGTCTTTTCAACAAATACGTAATCATCAAAGGATTCTTTCCCTCGAAACATATGATCTACATGTGCGCAAACAATCTGACACTCGAATAATTCCTGCCATGATTTAAGAAGATGCAATAAGACTAAAGAGTCCGGCCCTCCTGAAACACCTACAAGTATGTGAGAACCTTTTGGGATTAACTGATGTGTTTCGATATACTCTATAACTTTTCGTTCAAACATATGATTACCTTCTTTGGTCAAGCTCTTTAGAGCGTATTCTTATCTACACATCGAATTAGTTTCACCTTTTCAAACCCATTCTTTACTAACTATATCATAAGAATTGACCGTATATATAGAGGACATATAAGAAACAAACAATGGAAACAAGCAGCATTGTCTCAATCAGGCCGCCTCTTCTTCTCTGTACTCTTCCCCTTTTTTTAGTGTGTTTTCTCGTTCTCGTTACAGGGGCTTTTTGGGGTGATGGAGTTTGAGCTGCCGGTTGTTTTCTTTGATTCTGTAAAATCTCAACTAGATCACTTCTCATTTCTTCTGCACTATTGTAAGCTCCTGACAATGCTTTTTGAAGAAAAGCTCGGTATGGGACTAACTCCTTTTTCTGTTTAATCATCTCCACAAGCTGTTTGTAGCCATCCCCATTTTTAGAAAACCGTACAGGGTAATACGCATTAATAAAAATCATCGCTACGGCAAATAAATCATAACTGGGTTCAGCCGAACGAGAACCCAGCCCCCAATATCCACGATCAAAGAACTCAGTAAACTCTTTAATGGATCGACCTATTAATGTCGTACCTCCCACATCAATGCAGCGTATGGTACAAGAAGGCATAGTAACAATGAGATTTTCCGGCTTTAGGTCCCCAAAGACCCAGCCTTGTTTATGAAGCGAAACAAGACTTGTCAGCAACTGAAGCATTAGGACTCCTGTCCATGAAGGACCTTTCCGATGGATAAATTCGAGAAATCCATCACCTATTATGTATTCCATTGCATAAAAAGATAGAATGCTTTTATTCTTCACCCAATCATCTGCCTCTAATAAAGAAGGCCCAAGGGCAGACCCCTGGACCTTAGAAAAGGCTTTAAGAATGTTCATTTCCGATATAATCGAGACGCCGTTATCGCTTATTTTTAAAGCCGCACGCTTATTATTACTTTCAGCAAGATACACAATCCCGTTTGCCCCCTGCCCGAGCTCCTTAATAATGGTATAGGTGTTTTTATTCCATTTGCCTGTAATCTTGCTGCCTGGCAGCAGATTACATTGATCCCTCAAAGTATTGTTCATCATCATTCGATAACAATCCCCTTAATGAACGTTTTTTATTAAAATAAGCAACAGCTTCTTCAATAGCCGGTCCAGTTGGTGTAATACCACCTGTTGTAAGCTTTGGGAAGATTTTTGTCAGCACCTCAAGTTTCGGCGTCCAATCTACTAGTTTCTCGACATCGTATTTTTTACCTGGGAAAGTAAAAACCGAAAATTGATTATCTCCTTGTCTTGCGTTCATACTTAAAGATAAATCAAGCAAAGAATCTTTTACGATTTCCAGCTTATGTTTCATACTTGCACTCGTATCAACAAGGATGAGCACTTCGAGTTTACTTGTCTCACCTAACTCATCAACAACCTCCATCACCTCACCACGTTTATCAGGAGGCAGATCCTCCATTGTTGTTGAGTCGCCTAAAATCTGTTGAAGTTCTCGATTAATGACCCCTTGGATCGTTTGCGTCATTGCTTTTCGTGTCACCATCTGCACCGTTTGAGAAAGTTGCTGTGTATAAACAATTTGACTAGCTCCTCCTCCTGAACGGGCGATAGACTGTATTTCATTCATTCCTTTTTCATCAATCACGTCATTTTCCATAACTCCGATTACATTCACTGTGATTCCTTGTTCATGAGCTCGTGCAGCCATAAAGGCGGGATCAGTCCCCTGATTTGAACAGCCATCCGTAAGCAATAAAATTTGCCTTAATGTACCTGGTTTCATTGTCAATCTCCCCTCTATGAATTTGTTACCATCTTTGACTTAAAAAAAGGGATTTATACGTTAAGAGACTGAAACTTTCAGGCTCGTTTTCGTTTAGGCTGAACAGGGATGGACGCCCATTTTGGTGTATTATGCATGATTTTTGTCACTACAATTGTCATATCATCATCGATCATCCCTTTTACACGAATCACCTCTTCAAGGATAAGGTCAGCTACTTCCTGAGGGTCTTCTGTCTCAAACTCTTTAATCTTTCGCTTAAGCCAAAACTCTACGTTTTCAATATGCGTGGGTCCTTCAAACACTCCATCACTCATCATAATTAATAAATCTCCTGCCTTTAGGTCCTCGCTTACCACATCAACCTCAAATTCTGGGATGATTCCCATCGGAAGGCTGCTGCTCTCTATCTTAATAATCTTCTCTCCTCGCTTAATAAAACTTGGAATCGAACAGACTTTTAAAAACTTAGCTTTTGCATCTTGAAGATCAATCATGGCTAAGTCTAAAGTTGAAAAGATTTCATCTGTCGTTCGGAGTGAAAGAACCGAGTTTACCGACTTTATCGCAATTTTCTCCTCAATTCCTGACATTAAGAACTTCTGAAGCAAGGAAAGCGTTTCTGTGCTCTCAAGATGAGCACGTTCGCCATTCCCCATCCCATCACTAATCGCCACCGCATATTTTCCGATACCTAAATCCATCGTTGTAAAGCTATCACCCGAAACCAACCCTCCACCCTTCGCCGCATGTGAAACCCCCGTTTCAACGGTGAATTTTTTAGCTGATCGCAGCACCACCACACATTGTCCTCCGGGGAAAGTGGTACATTGTTCAGAATGTACAATAATCGTTTCGCCAAGGATATCAGACAACATTGGGGCAATCAGCTTTTCACACTCTCCCCTTCCCTGACAGTCCGGGATACTCATTTCTATATCCACGCCGCCCTGTTCAAGACTATAAATATCAATATTGCCAATTTGTAATCCGAAGTTTTCTAACGCCTCGAGAATGACCTCTTCCTGTTGGTGATGATTCTGCCGCTCTCGTCTAATTTCTTTAGCGAAATCCTCCATAACAGCCGAAACTCCTCTTAACTGGTCAGCAACCAACTTTCTGCTTTCGTGAACCTGACGTTTTAAGCGTTGATTGGCTTGAAAGAAATTTAACTCTTGAGAAATAGCAGCGATTACTTGTGGACTGCGTGTACAATATTTCCCCCATTCCTTTGTGGTTTGCGAAGATAACTGACCGTCATTGTCGTTTAATTCATGCATAATTTCCTGCATGCTGTCATAGGTTGTGTGAAAATTGCTTGTCCAGCACTGTTCTTTTTTAAAACACATTTGACAGGTTTTTTCGGTAACATTGCTCAGGAAATAATCGAGTTCTTTTTCATCCTCCTCCGCTTTACTGCTTTCATCTATATGTGAAAAGCTCTCCGAAAGAGCTCCGAATACATGTGAAAACTGCGAAACCCGCTGCGCAGTTACATCTCTGACTTTCCTCATATATTGCTGCTGCTCATTGGTATGCTCAACCGTTCCTGGAATATGCTTAGCAATCCTCCCTAATAATGCGGTTGGTGTCAGCGCAAACAACAGGATAGCAGCAAAGGATTCATACACCGTTATCATAATATTATTTGTACCCTCTCCATATAGACCCATTAATAACGTTGCAATAACTAAACCAATTGAGACTCCAATCTTTTTCCCCTCTTTTAATAAGCCGCCTAATAACCCCGAGAAAGCCAAAAGACTCATTTGGTACATACTTGTGACACTTGCTAAACTGAAAATCAACCCAGTAACCACCCCAACAGTTGAACCAATCGCCGCTCCTCCCGCTAATCCAAAGAGTAAAACTAGATAACGAGACAGGATATGCTCAATTGATAATCCATACGCTACCCAGCCAATGGTACCAGTCATGACGGATGCTAAAAGAATAATCACGCTGACAATTTCCTCCGTTTTAAGCGCTTGAGACTTAATTCGTACTGTCATTAAAGGAATACACTGAATAAAAATCAGCGTGAGGATTAAGGCAAGGCCAGCTTCCACTGCAATCATCATTCCGCTGTATATATTTACACTACGAAACATAATGTATTGTCTAGCGAGATCCGCGAGACCAAGAGACAACAACACATAAACTGCCATTGTTTTAAAATGAGACTCAATTGCAGGTGTCTTGATTTTATTTAAAAGTAATAAGATAAAGGCGGCAGCAAATAATGTTACCCCACTAACAATCGAATTTGTAAAAGCCCCAACCAGAAGACCCAGCAACGCCAACGGCGCATGTTCACGACGCATAAGAAAAACAGCCGCGAAAAAAGGTAAACCAAACGGAGACAACTGTGACAGGATTAACGCTCTTCCTAACAGAAAACCAATCAATGCCAAGAACAACCCTCGTTTAAAAAAGATATCCTCCAGTTTCATCTGTATGGCAGGGATCCAATTAACGCCGGCAGCTCGTCCCCCCTGAAGACGAGCATTGACAATCGGTTCGACTAAATTCCTTTCAACTCTGGCCATCTATGGAACACTCCCATCTATTTTGTAGTCCATGCTCATAATTATAGAGACGACCCAATCAGGAATTTGTCAGAATTTTATAATCTTTATAAAAAATGTTCGACTTGTTTCATGGCAAACATTCATATCTATACAGAATTTGAACAAAACTTTTCACATAACCAGAAATAAATGAGCAAGAGACCCGTTTTAAAGGGATTTTTTAGCCTATTATCGTGGTTTAAAATTAGAATAAATTACCTATGCTTAAAATCCGACAAAAATCAGGATTTCTTGTTGACATTACGAATAATTGTATGTAAGATATAACTTGTGCTTCAAGCATATGGCGGCGTAGCTCAGCTGGCTAGAGCGTACGGTTCATACCCGTGAGGTCGGGGGTTCGATCCCCTCTGCCGCTATTTTTTTTGGCCCCTTGGTCAAGCGGTTAAGACACCGCCCTTTCACGGCGGTAACACGGGTTCGAATCCCGTAGGGGTCATAACATGAAAAGCGAAAGTAGCCGTTTAGCTCATGAAGGAAATAGGGAGAGGACCAAAAGGCGTTCCTTGCCTTTTGAGGACTCTCATCTTTTCCACAGTGAGTTGGCTGCTGGAGCTAGACATATGAAAAACGAAAGCGTCTTGGGTAGATCCCAAGACGCTTTTTTATTTCCTTATTAAAGAGAAGACCTTCTACATCGGGAGGAGATCTTCTTTTTTTACCTTCAGGTAATTTTGTTTTAAAAATGACTCACGAATGTCATTAATCCCGTCTCAGGTGGTGTTTTTCCCGTCTGGAGAGTTCATATTCCCGTCTGGAGCTATTTAAATACCCTTTGGGGTATATTTTTCCCAAAATAAAAAGCAAGCACAGTTACTGGGCCTGCTTTACATATACGAGAGTTTTTTAGCCATTTTCAGCAGCAAGTTAGCCTCGTCTTCCCCCTCTGCCTCCGCGCTTTGTTTCGGTGCTTCGTTTGAGAGAAGTTAAGCGGTCTTCACTATCCTTCAGAAATCGAGTCATTTTCTGCTCGAAGTTTTCTTTTGGCTGGGAAAGCATTTTTGAGCGGAAGTCTTTAGAGCGGGTGTCATTTCCTCTCCCTTGTCCCTGTCGCGGTCTTGGGGTATAAGAAGATGTCTTCCCTTCTGGTTTGTCTGCTGCTTTCTTGATTGAAAGCCCAATCTTTCCGTCTTTCTCAACATTGAGTACCCTGACCTCGACCTGGTCACCAATCTTAAGATAATCGTTTATATCTTTCACGTAATTATCAGCTACCTCGCTGATATGAACAAGACCAGTTGAACCCCCAGAAAGCTCTACAAACGCACCAAATTTAGTTATTCCCGTTATTTTACCTTGTACTTTGCTGCCTACTTCGATTGACATAAAAAAATTTTTCCTCCCTTAAAATGGTAACTATCACTTCTATATCATATACAGAAAGGAAAAAATTAGTGTCAATCTTCGTTATTATCTTGATCCTTTTTCGGAAGATTAAAGATCACTTCGCCCTTGTCGGATAAGAAATAATCACGTCTTGCTAATTTTGCTATATACTCATCATCATTTAACTTTACAATTTCCTCTTGAAGGAGTGTTTCCTGCTTCTTTAACTTAGACAGCTTTTCATCAAATTCCTGCTTTTGTTCTGCTTTTTGCTCGATCGCACCCGCTTGAGTGATTAGTGTAGGAATACCCAGAATTAAAATAATGGCAGCACAGACCGCATAAAGACTAAGGCGTCGAACCAGTCCACGCTTCTTTTTTTCTACATTTTGTACTTTCTTTTCTTGTTGATAGACATATGGATTATCCATCTTAGCCACTTTCTTTTTCCGTAGGCTGCTCATAAATCTCAACTCCCCTTATTTCCGAATCCTCTTCACGATACTATTAAGTACATTCTTTAATTTCGTAAAAAGTCCTGTAATTTTATTATAAATCTTTACGACGAATAATTTAAGTTTTTTCGGCAATTTATTCCAAAATATTTCAAATAACCAAAAAACCGGCTTTAAAAAGACAAGTAAAATGGATAAAATCACCTTGAAAATCCATTTGAAAATGGAAAACACCAGTTTTACTATACCTACGAGTAGTAAGATCAAACTGGTTATTATCCATTTTATAGGTAAGAAAATCAGAGTTTGTACTATTTTATTGATTAGTCGAACCGTTTTAATAAATGAATCAATACTTAGCTCGAGCATTTTCTTGTAGATCGTTTTAAAAAGGGCTTGATAAGCAGCAAACCCACATAATAAGGCTAAGAAAAGATACAGACGGAGCTCGCCTTCATTCACAAGAAATAATACGTAAAAAATAATCAGTCCTTGAATCAGCCAAAATAAAAAATCGTTAATAAAGATTAACCATCCTCTATTGCTGGACCGTTTAAGAAAACGGGTATACGTATCAAGGGCAGCACCAAAATAGCTGCCCATGCCGATCATGGCGAGAAGAGTATAAAACTGTGTGGTAAGTGTCATTTGAACAACTTGCCAAAGAAACCTTTAGCTTTCTCCCCTGTATGCTCATCCAAATAAACCAAATCATCAATTTTCCCTTTAATCGAGACAATCCCTTTATCCACATCAAGGTTTTTCATTTGTAAATTATGGCCTCTTATAGACAAGAAGCCCATTGAAGTTTCTAGTAGAAATTCTTCATTATCAAAGCTTTCTACCTGTTTGACTCCGGTAATATCGAGAAGACGTCGTCCACGCATGATAACATCGTGTTCTTGTACGGTACTTTTTGACGTATGTTGGATTGGTTCTTGAAATTGGCTCATTTTTCATCCCTCACAATAACACATTTTGTACAAGTTTATGTGCGGGATGCACGTTTTAGAACCAGCTGCTGATCACTCTCCGCCGAGCTTTTCTTCTTTTAATACGGTAAACATATCAGCTGCATCTTCTTTTCTCGTCATTTCTTGAATTTTATCGATTCGAACAGTTACTCTTTTTTGCCCAAAAAGGATCGCAAGTTCATCATTTTCTTTTACAGTAGAACTGGCCTTAGCCTGTATTCCATTAATAGAAATTCTTCCTTTATCGGCTACTTCTTTTGCAAGTGTTCTGCGTTTAATCAAACGTGAGACCTTTAAGAATTTATCAAGTCGCATCGGCATTTTCATTTCTCCTTTTTATAGACCATTTTGTTTTGCTTCATTCCAAAACCCATCTAATTCCTCCAAGTTATAGTCGGAGAATTCTTTATTACTTTCTCTTACGCGGTCTTCTATATAGGTAAACCGGCGATAAAATTTTTGATTCGCTGCGTAAACTGCCTCATCTGCTTGAATATTATAGAGGCGTAATACATTCACAATCGCAAATAGTAGATCACCTAATTCATCCTTCATTCGACTCTTATCTACTTCGTCTGTCATTTCCTGTTCTACTTCTACTATTTCTTCTTTTACCTTTTTCCAAGCTTCAGAAACCTCATCCCAATCAAAGCCCACTTTTGCCGCGCGTTTTTGGTATTCAAAGGCACGAATTAAATTAGGCACCGATTTTCCCACATCATCAAGCAATGAACTTTCTTTTACGGTATCACTATTTTCTTTTTCAAGTTGTTTAATTTTTTGCCAATTAACCAGTACTTCTTCCTCCGTGTCTGCTTGAACATCACCAAAAACATGAGGGTGACGTCGAACCATCTTAGAAGAAATAGACTCTAGCACATCATCAATTGTGAACATTCCCTCATCTTCACCAATCTGAGCATGAAGCATGACTTGTAACAAGACATCGCCCAGTTCACCAATCATACCTTCATCGTCTTCTTCGTCTATCGCATCAATTAATTCATAAGCTTCCTCGATTAAATAAGTTTTTAGACTTTGGTGCGTCTGTTTCTTATCCCATGGGCAGCCATCTGGTCCACGTAATTGAGAAATGATAGTCCGTAATGTGTTAAATTCACGGTATTGTTGTGCAGTCTCTTTTACCGGTGGTACATATACGCTTGTGAGATTGCTAAGCTCCATCTGACGGTCTAATTCGAATAAAGGTAGTTTGACGATGGATTCCGCATCACTACCTGCAGCGGTGACGATATAGACTTCATGATCATAAGGTAACCTTTCCATTAGGGTCAATTTCACATCGGATGCAACAAATGCATCGTACACTTGACCAATAATCATATGCTGAGTAATATGCAGCTCATCTCTCCTTAGAGCTGTTCCATCGAGCAGTTGGAATCCATCTATTGGATCAATTTGCACAGCAAGGAATAACGGATCTAAAAAGCTTTGACCACCTTCTACTTTTACAGCAATCCCTTTTTCTTTCCCTTTTTCAAGAAGCAGCTGAACAGTCTTCTCAGCTACCATTGGATGACCTGGTACAGCGTATAAAACGGTCTCCTTTTCTGCCAATTGTATTAGGGTGTCTGAAATTTCTTCATAAACTTGTTCAAATTGATCATGCTTTTCATAGACGGAATCAAAGCTGCTCCACGTCATCCCTTCTGCTGATAATTCAGCTATTACTGGATGATCCATTGTACGGACATAGCAAAAGCCTGCTGATGTAAGTTTTTTATAAATACCAAGGGGAAGCTGATTTAAATCACCTGCACCAAGGCCAATAATCGTAATTTCAGATGTCATGTTTCTACTTAGCTCCTTCTTTTCTATCTCTAATCAACACAGCGAGCTTATTTCCAGCCGGTACCAAAGAAAGTTCCTCTTTCGTATATAGTCCCGACCGCAGAATAAATGCACCGTATATAACAACACCAATCATCACGCCTGTTAAAGTATGAATGGCGGAGAGCATTCTCCCCAACCCAAAGGTCATATATAGGAAAGCAAATAGTTTATTATATATGTACAGAATACCTGACATAAGAGCCGTACCCAAATAAATGATTCCTGCATCGCGTAATAAAACAATTGGCTGCTTCATTACCTTTCGCAGTACCAAATAAAATAGCAACGACATAATGAAAAAGGAACCAATTGTTGCCCATGCAGCGCCAACAATCTGCCATTGGGGAATGAGTGCCTGATTGAGAATTAATTTAAAGACTAACCCAACGATCACAATTAGAATTGATACCCTAGCCCGTCCTATACTTTGCAGGATGGCTGCTTTAGTAATGATTAACGACGTAAAAACAATAGACAAGGCTAATATTGCTAGTGTTCCCGAACCCTTGCTGTCCGTAAACAGCATTCTATTAACAGGATTAATTAAACAAATTAGTCCCATGGCTGCAGGAATTCCGATACTTGCACTTATTCGTAAAGCAAGCTTTGTTTTTGTATGCAGCTCAGTCAGCTCTCCTTTTGAGAGGTAGCTTGAAATCAGCGGAACCATAGAAAGAGATAAAGCATTAGCCACTACTGTCCCTAATTGAATTAAGGGCTGGCCTCGATCATATACTCCTTTTAGTTCCTTAGCCAGCGTACTCGTGATCCCAGATTCACGAAGCAAAGCATATAAGTTCAGTGAATCAATTAATTGCACTAAAACGAGAATTAAACTAGTTAGACAAAAAGCTAGGCCTTGAGCAAATAAGGCTTTTGTTATCAACCAAAAGTCAGCTGCCTTTACCATCACTCTGCCAGGCTGGTTCCACTCTTTACGAACCACTACAAAGCCTAAAAGCAAGACTAGACTTGCAAAGCCTCCCGTAATCGATCCACTCACTGCCCCTGCACCTGCTGCATATAGAGAATACCCTTGATTTACTAAGAAAAAGGACATAATTAAGATAGTGGCAACACGAACTACTTGTTCAACCACCTGTGATACAGCGGTTGGAATCATATCTTGCTTTCCCTGATAAAAACCGCGGATGAGGGCACTAGCAGGCATTAATAAAAATGAAAAAGCTACTAAACGAAGCAGCGGGGCAAGCTCAATATCACCCATTATCGCCGCTACCCGCTCCGCACCAGTATATAACGCACTAAATAATACTAAACCCAGCACACTCAACAAAATACCTGCTGTAAACAGAATATCTTTAACGGATATACTTGAGTCCCCTTGGTTTCGTTCGGCAATTAACTTCGAAATAACCATAGGAAACCCAATCGTTGCTAAGGTAAACGCAATCCCATAAAACGGGTACACCTGCTGATAAATATAAAAACCAATATCCCCAACAATATTTTGATAAGGAATCCGATACACTGCACTCAGCAGCTTTACAAGGATGCCCGCAATACTTAAAACCAACGCACCCTTCACAAGCATCTTCGACGACTCCAAAGGCCCCACAGCCATACACGACCCCTTCCAAACATATGTAAAAATATTATAACATAACAAGAAAAGCGCAGGTGCCCTGTTCAGCCTCCGAAGCAAATAGGGAGGGACCCGAAAGGCGGTTTGTGCCTTTTGAGGGCGCTCATCTTTTGCACAGGGGGCTAGGGCACCGGAGCTAGACAGCAAGAAAAGCGGAAGCGCCTGGTCAGCTCCGACAGGCATAAGAACAGCCTCGACGCAGGATGTTCTTCCCCTGCATAGAGGATGGGCTTATGACCCGAGGAGCTAGGCGCTGGAGCTAGACAACATGAAAAGCGCAGGCAGCCTGTTCAGCCCCCGAAGCAAATAGGGAGGGACCCGAAAGGCGGTTTGTGCCTTTTGAGGGCGCTCATCTTTTGCACAGGGGCTAGGGCACCGGAGCTAGATCACAAGAAAAGCAATTTTGGGCTTGTACAAAAAAAGACAGCCCATCGGCTGTCTTTTTAAAAGATGATTTTATGAATCCATTTGGCGGGCTAAGAAGCTTGCTGCTGTTTCTACTGCTTTTTGTTCCACTTCTCCTAAAGTTGATTCTTTAGAGAAGATAACGACAGCTCCGATTGGATCACCGTTGGCGACGATTGGTGCAATTGTATAAGATTGTACCTCTTCGTCTACCGAATCAACAAGCGAAATGGTGCCTTTTGTCTTTTCGATAACAGAGTGACGGTCCTCCATAAGCTTTTCAAGAAGATCGCCTACACTTTTGTTCATAAAGTCTTTTTTTGAGCCGCCTGCTACGGCGATATATGTGTCACGATCACAAATAAGTACAGGGTTTCCTAAGCTGTCAAAAATAGCTTCTGCATATTCTCTAGCAAAGTCACCTAATTCACTTATTGGTGAGTATTTTTTTAAAATGACTTCTCCATCTCTATCTACGAAGATTTCTAATGGGTCTCCTTCACGAATACGCAATGTTCTGCGGATTTCTTTTGGGATTACAACCCTGCCTAAATCATCAATTCGGCGCACTATTCCAGTTGCTTTCATCTTGTGTTGCCTCACTTTCATCAAATTGATTTTTTCGATAATGATGGGGTTTCTGTAAAAATCATTATCAGTATTTTCATTAGTATTTTTCTAATGGTAAGTTCTATGCATTTTGAAAAAATATTTCTTTTTCAGACAGTTGAAAAGCTCGCTTTACTAATGACTTTTACTGAGATTGCTTTTCTCTTTTTACATTTTGCAATCCTTTAACCAGTTCAAATAAAATCTGCAGCCATTTTTCATCAGCGATTCCCTTGATGTGTAAAACCAGCTTCATTTTGCTTCCTTCCATCCCAAGACCAACCATCCGTCCAAACTTCGAACCTAATTGGAAAATCTTTTGACCATCTATATGTGCACTTGTTTTTTCTGAGATAAGGATGGAAATCTCCTGCTTAGCTTGTTTAATTCCTTCGATTCCTGCCTTAAGAGCATAGACCTTCATTTCTGCAATTAAAAATAAATAGGTGATTTCTTGAGGATAGTCGCCAAATCTGTCTACCATCTCTTCCTGCAGTTCTTCAAGTTCTTCTAAGGTGGTAATGCCTCTAAAGCGTTTGTACATCTCAATCTTTTGGTGCCCATCAGAAAGATAAGTATCTGGAATATAGGCATCCACCTCAATATCCATCTCGAGAGCAGGCGTTACATCTACAGGTTTTTTATTACGTCTTTCTTCTACTGCTTCCTGCAGCATTTGAGAATACAGATCGAACCCTACTGAATCAATAAAGCCATGCTGCTCAGCACCTAGAATATTTCCAGCACCACGTATCGACAAATCTCGCATAGCAATTTTAAATCCGGATCCCAATTCCGTAAATTCTTTTATAGATTGCAGTCGTTTTTCAGCCACCTCAGTTAGTACTTTATCCTTTTGATAGGTGAAAAATGCGTAAGCGACACGGTTAGACCGGCCTACACGACCACGCAGCTGATAAAGCTGTGATAGGCCCATTTTGTCTGCGTTATTCACAATCAATGTATTCACATTCGGTATATCTACACCTGTTTCAATGATGGTCGTACTTACCAACACATCATATTCACCTTCAAGAAAACCTAGCATCACTGCTTCCAGCTCTTGCTCGGACATTTGACCATGTGCAAAAATGACACGTGCTTCCGGTACAAGCATGGAAATTTCTTCTGCTTTTCTTGCTATATCCTCTACCCGGTTGTATAAAAAGTAAACCTGTCCGCCCCGTGCCAACTCCCTTTCTATCGCTTCTCGAGCTAGTGCTCCGTTATATTCCATTACATACGTTTGCACAGGAAATCTGTTCTCAGGAGGTGTCTCAATAACAGATAGGTCGCGTACGCCAAGCATCGACATATGAAGAGTCCTCGGAATTGGGGTGGCCGTTAAAGTCAGTACATCTATATTTGTTTTCAATTGTTTGATTTTTTCTTTATGTGTAACACCGAAACGCTGTTCTTCATCGATAATTAGGAAACCAAGATCACGGTAAATGATATCCTTGGATAATATCCTGTGCGTCCCTACTACGATATCAACTGTCCCAGCTTTTAATCCCTTTAATGTTTCTGTCTGCTGCTTCTTGGTTCTGAAACGGCTCAGCAATCCAATTGAAATGGGATAGTCTTGAAAACGTTCACGTAATGTTTCGTAATGCTGCTGAGCGAGAATCGTCGTTGGCACTAGAAATGCTACTTGCTTGCCATCCATGATGGATTTAAAAGCCGCCCTGATAGCCACTTCTGTTTTACCATAGCCGACATCACCACATAAAAGCCGGTCCATTGGCCGTTCACGTTCCATATCCTTTTTAATTTCAACAATCGACCGAAGCTGGTCCTCTGTTTCGTTATAAGGGAAAGACAATTCAAATTCACGTTGCAGATCACCATCTGGAGAAAAGGCATACCCTTTTGCAGCTTCCCGTTCTGCATATAGTTTAATTAAATCATCGGCGATATTCTGTACAGATGACTGAACTTTACTCTTGACCCGTTTCCATTCTGTTCCGCCAAGCTTATAAAGCTTAGGTTCTTTTCCTTCTGAGGCCACATATTTTTGAATTAAATCAATTTGATCAACAGGTACATAGAGCTTGTCACTCGCTTGATAGCGAATATGAATATAGTCTTTATGCACTCCATTTATAGATAGGGTTTCAATCCCTAAGTATTTACCAATCCCGTGATTAACATGGACGACAAAGTCGCCTACCTTTAATTCTGAATAACTTTTAATCCGTTCTGCATTCGATAACTTTTGCCTTCTAGCAGATTTCTTAGTTTTTTTGTTAAATAAATCTTGCTCTGTAATAATTGCATATTTTTGAAGCGGCAGTTCAAATCCATTATTCAAATTCCCTTGGATAATTTGAATCTTTCCAGGGAGAATTTCGCTTGTTTCCTTAAGAACAGCAGCTTCGATTTCATAATCTGCGAGTACGCTTTGAAGCTTTTTAACTCGTTCCTCATCAGGTCCAAGGACTAACACCGCATATTTACTTTTTTTCCACCGATCAACTTCTGTTTTAAAAACATTCATCTGCCCATGAAAACTTTGCATCTGTTTACTAGTAAAGTTAATGATGTTCTGCGGATTAGTATATGGGACATGCCTTAAGAAAAGGGAAAGATAGATAAACGGATGTCCTGAATAACTCGTTAATTCAGGTAAACGGTGTGCTAGTTTTACATCATGAATGATCTGTCCTTCAGCAAGCAGACCGGTATACCAGTCTGCTTCTTCTTTTTCAAGGATATCGTTAACTTCTTGAATGCGGCCAATTTCGTCCATAATTACGATACCATTCTTCGGTAGATAATCTATTAAACTAGCCGGCACGTCGTAGGCTAAGCTTAGATATTTAAAGATTTGGTCAGGCTTAATGCCATTTTTCAATAAATCTAACTCAGAACTAACGTTATTCATTAACAGTTCTTTAACTTTTTCATTCTTCAGTTTCTTTAAACTTTTGCTCAGACCATTTTCTAGTTTATCTACGACTGATGAGATATGTCCTGAGTCAAGAAGCGCTTCCACTACTGGTCCAATTTCAATAGAGGTGAGCTTAGAAATGGAGCGTTGGTCTTCAATCGAAAAAGTTCGAATAGAATCGATTTCTGTATCAAATAACTCAATTCGAATTGGATTAGCTGAAGTAATCGGATATATATCAATAATTCCGCCTCTGATACTAAACTCCCCAGGTGAAGAGACCATTTCAACACGAGAATACCCCATGGAGATAAAAGTTCGAATAGCTGTTTCCAGATCCAAATCTTCTCCAAGTTTAAAGGAAAATTGATAGGTCTTCCATACTTCCTTCGGCGGTAGTAATTTCCGTAAACCTGGAATAGGAACTATTACTATTCCTTTTTTTGATTTCGACCAATGATTTAACACTTCCACACGTTGAGACCTTAATTCTGGGCTCGCTACACTCAGTTCTGCTGCGATTAATTCATTAGCAGGATAGACGAATAGCTCTTCATCTGAGATGAAATTAGCAAGGTCCTCTTGCAGCTTTTGTGCCTGTAGCAAATTTGGCGTTACGATCAATATCGACTGACCTGTTTTTTCATATACAGAAGCAATTAACATCGACCGCGAAGAACCAGACAATCCCGATATTAGCTGCTCTTTTAATCCTTCATCAATTCCTGTAATTAATGAGTGGACATCATCGTGTTTGGAAAACAAATTTTGCAAACCATTCACATTGGTCCCTCCTCTCTCTCGTACATCTGTAGGCTTTAGCCCTATGGCTGTATAAAATTAAACAAACGGAAAAATGCTTTGGATTCGGTCCAAAGCTCCCTTCCGCCTAATGGATGATATAATCATTTTGATGCAATTCCGGATTTTTTTGTAGTAGTTCATAACAATCATCACAAATCGCTGAAACCTGAACATCTCCGGCAGAGTCATATACAATCATGTCCATGCGTTCTTCTTGGGTAAGTTTATTAAAACCAAGCTGTTCTGTATCCAGTACTTGTGCCTCAATTGTACCAAGTTTTGTTCCGCAATGGCTGCAATGATAGTGGAGAGCCATATATTTAACCCCCTATTGTCGCTTTAGTAGTAGTATAAACCGAAAGAGGGTCTAAATATTCACAGAGATTTGTTTATATTTTTGTTCATATTTTTATTTCTTAGGATTGATTATATTCATTCATGACCTGTACATATGACTGCTCAAGCCATGACTCACAAGCTGAGGCACTTTTCTCTATAGCTGCTTCTAAACTAACCCATTCTTCAGCAGAAAAGCGGTTTAATACATAATCCACTACAGGAATACGCCCTTCAGGCCGGCCAATCCCAATTCGGATCCGATTAAAGTCCTGCGTTCCTAAGTGTGCAATTGTCGATTTAATTCCATTATGCCCCCCGGCACTTCCCTTTTGACGCAAACGAATCTTCCCAGCCGGCAGATCCAAATCATCGTATATTACTACTAAATCACTAATTTCCACTTTATAAAATTGCAATACAGCACTGATCGACTCTCCCGACAAGTTCATGTAAGTAAGAGGTTTTAGCAGCAATATTTTTTCGCCTTTTACAGTTCCTATTCCATAAATCCCTTTATGTTTGGCTTGATCTAGACTAATTGACCATTTATCTGCTAAATAATCAATTACCTCAAAACCTGCATTATGCCTAGTTTTCTCATATTGCTTTCCCGGATTACCCAGGCCAATGAAAATTTTCATACGTCACACTCCGTCAATCTTAAAAATAAATTCGAATACACCTATCTTTTATCTCATACAATAATAGACGTAACCACGATGGTTACGTCTATTATAGCATGTTTTTTTTAGTTACTTAGACGTTTACGCTTCAGGTGTAGCTTGGCCTGAAGTTTCGACCTCAGTTTCTGTTTCTATATCATCATCCACTTCTTCTTCTTGACGAGGAGCAAGAACTGAAGCTATTACTTCTTCTTCATCATTTGCAATTTTGTAATTCCCTTTAATATCTGCAATGGTCAGGGTATCACCAATTTCTAGACCCGTAACATCCACTTCAATTGATTCCGGAATTTCTTTAGGTTTTGCTGTTACATTCAATTCATGAATAGATTGCTGCAAGACACCGCCTTCTTTCACGCCTTTTGCATCGCCCACAAGTTCCACACGAACTTGTGCTTCAATCTCTGAACTCATATCAACAATTAAAAAGTCAGCATGATAAACTCTATTTTTCAAGGCATCTTTTTGATATTCTGATAACATGACTTCATAGCTAGTACCTTCAACATCTAGAGAAATAATACCATTACGTCCTACTTCTTTTATTGTTTTAGAAAGATCTTTACTATTTATAGTAATTGCTTTGCTATCATTTTTATTCCCATAAACTACAGCAGGAATATTTCCGTCGTTCCTTAGTTTTGTTAAGTTCGATCCTTTAAATTCTGTCCGTTCTTTTGCAGTTAATACGTTACTCATATACTCTCCGCCTCTCTTAATAAACATTTTCAGTAGTATATTATCTCTTCTACAATGCCCTTTTTAAATATTTTCTAAACATCGGTGTCTTTGGAGTAACAAAAAAACGGCGGATATAATTCCGCCGTTTTTTGTATTAATCAAATAATGTACTAACAGATTGCTCTTCGTGAACACGAATGATTGCTTCTCCAATAAGAGAGGCAACAGATAATTCAACGATTTTTGCTGTACGTTTTTCATCAGGTAAAGCGATGGTATTCGTAACAACGAGCTCTTTAATTTTGGAATTCTCAATTCGCTCAATAGCAGGTCCAGAAAGAACTGGGTGTGTACAACATGCATACACTTCTTTTGCTCCGTTTTCAACAAGAGCATTAGCGGCCAGCGTAATTGTTCCAGCTGTATCGATAATATCATCAATTAAGATAGCAGTCTTTCCTTCAATATTACCAACGATGTTCATCACTTCTACGACATTTGGACGCGGACGGCGTTTATCAATAATCGCAATTGGCGCTTTAAGACGATCAGCCAATTTACGTGCGCGTGTAACTCCTCCATGATCCGGAGATACAATAACAAGGTCACTAAGGTTCTTAGCTTCAAAATAATCAGCTAAAATAGGAACTCCCATTAAATGATCAATTAAGATATCAAAGAAACCTTGAATTTGTGGTGCATGTAGATCCAATGTTATAACACGATCAGCACCTGCTGTTTCCAGTAGATTTGCAACAAGCTTGGCTGTAATTGGTTCACGAGCGCGAGCCTTGCGATCTTGACGGGCATATCCATAGTAAGGCATAACGATATTAATCGTTTTTGCAGATGCACGTTTCAAGGCATCAATCATAATCAACAATTCCATCAAATGTTCATTAACAGGCTGGCTGGTCGATTGAATGACGTATACGTCACATCCCCGAATGCTTTCTTCGATGTTAATTTGCACTTCACCGTCACTGAATTGTGATACTGAACATTTACCAAGTTCTACTCCAATTGCTTCAGCGATTTCCTGTGCTAATTTAAAATTTGAATTCAAAGAAAAAACTTTCAGGTTTGGATCTAAATACTGGTTTGACATGATGAACCTCCGTTGGGTTAATTGTTGAATTTCAGTTTATTAACGTAATCTTCTTTATTCGTTTGGCGGGCACGTGCAATAGCCATTGCTTTTCCTGGTACATCTTTTGTAATCGTAGAACCAGCAGCAATATATGCTCCTTCTCCAATAGCTACTGGAGCTACTAGATTAGAGTTACAGCCTACAAATACACCGTCGCCTATTTTAGTCAGATGTTTGTTCTTACCATCATAATTTACCGTAATGGAACCACAGCCTATATTAACATCTTCCCCAACTTCTGCATCTCCAATATAGCTCAAGTGAGACGCTTTACTGGCTTTGCCGAATAAAGCTTTTTTGATTTCAACAAAATTGCCAATTTTAACCTCGTCTTTTATATCTGACTGAGGGCGAATGTGAGCAAACGGTCCAATATTCACATCTGAACCAATTGAACTGTCATGTGCAACAGATTGCTTCACTACTGAACGATTGCCTAGCTGGACATTTTTCAGTTCAGAATTAGGTCCGATTAAACAATCAGTGCCAATCTGAGTTTGTCCTTGAATCACTGTTCCAGGGTATAGAATGGTATCCTGCCCGATCATGACATCTGCATCCACATAGGTAGACGCGGGATCGATAATCGTTACCCCGTTGCTCATCAAGGATTCATTGATCCGTTTACGCATAATTTTTTCTGCCTCTGATAAAGCAATGCGGTCATTAACACCCATTGTTTCATTAAAGTCATTCGTTTGATAAGCCGTCACGACTTCTCCTTGAGCTTTCAATATCTCAATAACATCCGGCAAATAGTACTCGCCTTGTACGTTCTCATTGGATACCTTTTTTAAAGCGTTGAATAGCGCTTCGTTATCGAAACAGTACGTTCCCGTATTAATTTCTTTTACGGTCAGTTCAGATTCATTTGCATCCTTATGTTCAACAATCTTCTGAACCTGCCCTAATTCATTGCGGATTACTCTTCCGTATCCCGCAGGATTATCCGCAGCTGCAGTTAGAATCGTCGCTTTTGCATCAGCTTCTTCATGGATGCTGATCAGAGCCTCCATCGTTTCAGCCTTAATTAAAGGCGTGTCGCCGCAAATAACAAGCGTTGTTCCAGCTTTCCCTGCTAAAATTTGTTTAGCCTGCATAACAGCATGGGCTGTTCCTAATTGCTTATCTTGAAGGGCGTATTGAGAACTTGCCCCAAGTTGGTCTTGTACCAATTCAGCACCATGGCCAATTACGGTTACAATTTCTTCTGTACGAAGCTGCTTAACTTGGTCGACAACATGTTGTACCATTGGTTTCCCGCATACAGGGTGCAATACCTTGTAAAGCTTGGATTTCATTCTGGTACCTTGTCCTGCTGCCAATATAATTGCATAACGATTACTCATTACAGGCCTCCATTTAAGCTTTTTATCCATTAAAAATATTATCGTATATATCACTAGTTTTCAAGGCAGGATATAAAATACATATTTTTGTCAATTGTTTACACACAAAAGAACTTGCTCAAATGTGTCGCAAGTATGTATACCTTTATTCCCTTTATCCTTATTATATACTGTTATGACGGTTTTTTTGTATTTTTTCTACTTATAGTTAAAAAAAAATGGTGTTTTTAATGTTTTGCTGAATATAGACCGGGGAATAGGAAAAGAGAAATTTACTCACAATAAAAAGAGCCTTACTTGTGAAGTAGGCTCTTGATGCTATACATTTCTTACACTATTAAGAAGCTCCTGCTCCTGCTTCTTCTAATTCAACTTCCAACTCTCCTAAACGATGGTACTCTGCTAGTACTGCTTCTTGGATTTTTCCTCGTGTTGAGGAATTGATAGGATGGGCGATGTCTCTAAATTCACCATCAGGTGTTCTTTTACTTGGCATAGCTACGAATAAGCCGTTATTGCCATCAATTACACGAATATCATGAACAACAAATTCATTATCCAATGTTATTGAAGCAATCGCTCTCATTCTGCCATCTGTATTAACACGGCGCAATCTAACGTCAGTCACTTCCATTCTATTCACCACCTTCACAAATTGTTAGAAACTTTAAGTACATATTCCACAAATTAATGTGAAATCCTTCTAAGAATTGTAAATTTTTTTGAAAAAGATAGTTTTTATATTTTTGTTAAGCGCTGTTACATTTAATATTCCTGGAAATGTTGATAGAACAGTGTTCCTACGACTTTTTACCCAGTTTCAGCTTTTTTCAAAAAAATTTTTCAGGCGATGATTTTTTTATTTTTTTGTATAAAAAAAACGCTCGCAGTTATTTAACGAGCGCAATTACTTCTATTTCAACTAATGCATCTTTTGGGAGCCTTGAAACCTCAACACAAGAACGAGCAGGCTTATGTTCCGCAAAATAGGTACCGTAAACCTCATTTATTTGCGCAAAATCGTCCATGCTTTTTATAAATACCGTAGTCTTAATAACCTGACCAAGTGATGAACCTGCTTCTTTCAGTACAGCCTGCAAATTGGTAAAGACCTGATGTGTTTGCTGCTGGACATCACCGTCTACCATCTGACCTGCTGCAGTTAAAGGAATTTGTCCAGAGCTATAAAAAAGATTATTTACGATGATTCCTTGCGAGTATGGGCCAATTGCCGCTGGCGCCTCATTCGTGTGTATCGATTTCATAGTAGATCCTCCTTATTAAAATGCTTCTTTTGTAAAGTAGTTTCCTCTAGTGACATGAATCGTTTTATCCTTTTCATCCACTTCGGATAACTTAATTAAAGAAATATACTCATCAACCAGACGTTCTTCAACGTGATCTGATTCTACAAGCACGGCTATACCTGCCACCGTTGCTTTAAACTCTTCGAGCAAGCTGACCATCCCGTTGACGGTTCCACCAGCCTTCATGAAGTCATCAATAATTAAAACATTTGATGTTTCTGCTAAACTTCGTTTGGACAGTACCATCGTCTGAATTCGTTTAGAAGATCCAGAAACATAGTTGATACTGACAGTTGAACCTTCTGTCACCTTGTTATCGCGTCTAACAATAACCACGGGAACATTTAAATAATTTGCTACTGCATAAGCTAATGGAATCCCTTTAGTCGCCATTGTCATGATCACATCAACTTTTTTCTTCGCATAAGCTGCAGCGATGATTCGGCCGATTTTATTTACGGTTTCCGGATTTCCTAATAAATCCGTCAAATATAAATAACCACCTGGTAAGAGTCGATTCGGACTGGTCATAACTCCACACAATTCATCAATAAAAGCCACTGCTTCTTCAGGCTTTATCGAAACCATGTACCTTACACCGCCCGCTGCACCAGGAACAGTATTTAACGAACCAATTCCCCTTACTTCGAAGGTCTCCTTGATGATGGCAAGATCCTCACTGATTGATGATTTTGCCGAACTATATCTTTCTGCAAAAAAGGTCAAAGGCACGAGACGACCAGGATGCTCCAGCAAGTAATTAGTCATATCAATCAGCCTTTCGCTCCGGCGAAACTTCATCCTTCTACCCCCTGTCTTAAATCCGAATATTTTACTGTACTATACCACTATTATCCGTTTTTATTCAATGGTATTACGGTCACCAAGCATTCTAACTGCATATACTTGATCACAAAATCCTCTTAACCCATTATAAATCCGCTGCACTCTTGACTCATGCTCGACCAGTCCAAAAACAGTGGGACCGCTGCCGCTCATTAAGACAGCATCTGCACCAAAGGTTCTCATCTGCTCTTTAATATTAGCTACCTCTGGATATAAAGGGAGCGTAACCTCTTCAAGGACATTTCCAAGGCCGCTGCATACATTTGCATAATCCCCCTCTTCTAATGCCCCTATCATGCCTTTGACATTAGGATGGATCATTTGTGATAGCTGTAATCTCTTATATACGTCTGCAGTAGATACACCGAGTGTTGGTTTCGCTAAAATCACCCAACATTTAGGCGGAACAGGTAAGTGAGTAATAATCTCACCTCTTCCTTGTGCAAGGGCTGTGCCTCCATAGACACAAAACGACACATCCGACCCAATCTCAGCTCCTAATACCGCAAGTTCATCAAGAGATAAATTGAGCTTCCATAGTCTATTTAATCCTCTCAATGTGGCAGCTGCATCACTGCTTCCTCCAGCGAGTCCTGCTGCAACAGGTACATTTTTCTCAATACCGATCGATACGCCTTGATTTATACCAAATCGTTCTTTTAATAAATAAGCTGCTTGATAAGCTAGATTTCGTTGATCATCTGGAACAAATCGATTATGTGAAAGAATCTCAATCTGATTACCACGGATTTCTTTCAGCTCAATTCTATCCGCAAGGTCGACCGTCGTCATAACCATCTCCACCTCATGGTATCCATCAGGCCGCTTAAAAAGGACATCCAGCGCCAAATTTATCTTAGCTGGGGCTTTCTCCATAAGCTTCAATATTTCCACCTACTTTACGTTCTTGAAAGTTCTTGTCTTATTTTATCATATTTGCACTTATTCTAAAGGTTTTTTCATTGTATATTCAAACCCTAAGGGGTTTAACGTAATAATTGATCCTAAAATCCTGATGTAGTAAAAAACGTAAAAAGGCCGGAATCCTTTAGTCCATCGGCTGACAAGCCAATGTGCGTAAAAGGAATCCGGCCATTTATGCGTGTACAGCATGGTTTAATTGTATGGTTACTAGATCGTTACGGACTATTATCTTTTGTCGTTCATCTGTCTTTGTGCTTTTTCAACGGCAAGCTTAACCATATTCCCTGCGTCGACAGCCCGTATACCTCCCCAGCCTTCTCTTTGGACGACATCATAAAAGCCTAATTCCTTCGCAAGCTCCTCTTTGAACCCTTCTGTCATTATGCCTTTTCTTCTGCCCAAATTGACCAACCCCTTCCCCATACTGTACATAGATAGTATTTGTATGACTCATCTAATCATGAACGGATAAATCCGCCTATTAAGGAAAAATAGACAGTTTAACCATAATTTTGTCCAATAATAGAAAATATTATAATGGCCAATTAAAAAAGCAGCAAACCATAATGGTTAGCTGCTTTACTCTAAAGCTTAAATCTCCTGCTGCTTATTCAAGAATGTAAGTTGTACGGTTTCCGTTAATACATCTGCATAGCTGTATGATACTCTTTCAAACGCATTTTCATCCTGGTCCAGTTCAATAACGAAGACTGCAGGATAGGTTTCCGATAACGTTCCGAAACGTTCGACGGTTTTTCTTCTTCCGCCGTTGGCTTTCAAGAGCAACCGTTTTCCCAAGTTTGAATCTAGTGCATGCTTAATATCAGCTAAAGTTTTTGGCATTTTCGGTTCACCTCACTAATTTTAGTATAACACACATTCTTTTAAAACGCAAACAAAATGATAAATTATATCAGCAAATAAAATTGTTTGTCAATGATTTTTTTGCGCAAAGTTCGCAAATTTTCTACAAAATTAGTATCTGCTTATTCATTGGTAAATATGTATCCATTTTTCCGCTGGCTGTTTACTGCCATTTCTTTCGAAATTGAAACGCTGCATACATGAAAAATGCAGCGTTCATACATCAGGGACTTGATTATAAGGCATCCCTGTACGCAGCAAACCTTTTGTCTCAATCCCGCCTAATCCTTTTTCGCCGCTTAATGTATTTCGCAGTACATCCCATACTCGGATATGTTCGGAATATGGAGTGAAACTTAATTTTGCAACGATGTAAACCGGATCTAGCGCATGGATATTAACTCGTGATGGAGAACTCGCAAAATTTGCTCCTGCTTGAATAATGGATTCAAAATGTGACTGACACGCGCCGGCAAAAATAACAAGTTGGTCTAAATGAGGAACCTTCTTTCGAGCTTCTCGTACAGCTTGAACAAAATGGATTGAATGTCGATAAGCATTTATATCAAAAACGGAACCCTTTGCCTTCGAATAAGAATCGTGTCCAGTGATAACCAAAACGTCTGGACGATATTTATCAAGTAAATCTCCAATCATTAATGGCATTTCTTTTTCATTACAATAAACCCCATGAACCGGAATCCCAATTTTTTCATACATATCCATACATTTTTGCAGATAAACGGCATCTCCGTCCACGTGAAGGACACGACCAGGTATTTGAAAATAGTCTCCTGTGTAGCGGTATCCATCGCTGGCTTCATATTCACTTTTCTGTTTCTGTAATTCTTGATCCTGAGAGAGTAACAACAATGATTGTTCCTGCAGAACCTCATCGTTTCTATGGCGATATTCACGCTCTTTTTCATCTAAAGTTAGTAAATCATCAAATGGGGCGTCCGCGATTAGTCTCATATCCTCTCCAAACAAAATTGCTTCCGGCTTTCCATCACGATCACGGATATCAATTATGCGAAAGATAATGTCACAGTGATAAGACTTGCGGCCAACGATGTCATGGATATTCATATTAACTGCCCCGCCTCCTAGCGTCTTTTACATGTTAAGGTATGCATCACACCACTTAATGGTGTTATCCCGAATCATTCCTTCCACGTAAAAAAGCAGGCTGGTCTGGAAATCCCAGAACAGCCTGCTTTTTGGTCTATCTATTTAAATGTCGGTAGTAATGCATCACTCAAGAGTCCAAATTCAGCAATTGTCAAAGTTTCTCCTCGACGAGAAGGATCGACACCTGCTTGTTCCAGCGCCTGTAAGATCTGCTCTTTTTTTGATTTCCCTTCAGGAAGCTGACTTGTTAAGTTATTAAGAATCGTCTTTCTTCTTTGTGCAAAGCATGATCTAGTCACAGTAAAGAAAAACTCTTCATCCATTACTTCCACAGCTGGTTTAGCACGTTTGGTCAATCTAATAACTGCCGAATCTACATTTGGCTGCGGCATAAAGACTGTTTTCGGAACAATCATGACCATTTCAGCTTCTGTGTAATACTGAATAGCAATAGACAGCGAGCCGTACTCTTTGGTACCTGGACTTGCTGAAATACGTGCTGCTACTTCTTTTTGAAGCATACAAACGATACCCCGTATACGCAGATTTTCATTTAATAATTTTAGAATGATTGGTGTTGTCACATAATACGGAAGGTTCGCCACAACCATTAAATCATCGATCCCATTAAAATGTTCTTCAATGGCCTGCTCAACGTTAGCCTTTAAGATATCCTCATAGATGATGGCCACATTATCATAAGGTGAAAGTGTATCAGCTAAGATTGGCATTAGTCGCTGGTCAATTTCAAATGCGGCTACCTTTTTACTAACCTTTGCAAGCTGTTCTGTCAGTGCACCGATACCGGGTCCAATTTCTATTGCTCCACTTTCTTCTGTCAAATTAGCATGCTCGACAATTCGCTTTAAAATGTTCGTATCAATTAAAAAGTTTTGGCCAAGGCTTTTTTTAAAGGAAAATCCGTACTTTTTTAGTATTTCCTTTGTCCGAAGCGGGGTTGCGATATCTTTATGCATCTTTTTCCTCCTGTTTAACCTGCGTGACTGCCTCTGCAAATTTTTCTTGTGTGATTTGGAACATTTTCAACCGTTTATACAATTGTTTACCATTAGTAAAACCAATCTTCAGTATCTGGCCAATCTGTTCTCTTCTTTCTCTGGCACCTTTGCCGCCAATAAGACCTGCGTCAAAAAGATCCTGTAGAGAAATCTCTTCTACAGCTTGTTCGTTTGTGGTTTGAGCACCCTTCAACGCCTTCCTAATAACAGCAGGACTTGCATGCTCTACCCCAATACCCCGGCCTGATTTTGGCTGGCCTTCTTTTTTTGTAATAAACGCATGCTTGCACCCTGGGACCCGATCAGTGATGATACCTCTGATTTTCTGACCAGGGAAATCAGGATCAGTAAGCACAATCACACCACGTGTATCCTGGGCGTGCTGTATTTGCTGCAATACGGATTCATTAATAGCTGACCCATTTGTTTCAATGGTATCCGCGATAACCGCTCTATTGATAGCTACTGTGTCGTCTTTACCTTCAACGACTATGATTTCTTTAATTTTATCCATAGTACCCTCCAAATGAATGAACCTAATTCATTCATACGATCGTCATTATTATTAAAGGCGCCTTTTCAATCGGCGGCCGCTTATTCTATTACTATGTCCATTGTTGTACGTACCATTATAACGCAAAAAAGCAGGAGATAGGCAATCTCCCACTTCTAAATTTAATTTACTACTCTAATCTTAACTTTTTTGACGCCCCATCGATAGGCATCTGATTTAGAAGCAAAGAAAACATCAATTTTATTCCCTTTAATTGCTCCGCCTTTATCACCAGCAATCGCATAGCCATATCCTTCAACATAAACCTTGGAACCAAGTGGAATGACTCTAGGATCAACTGCAATGACCTTAGCTCCCGGATTTTGTTTAAGATTAATACCTGTTGCCGTCCTCCCCGAACAACCATTACAGCTCGCTGTATAGGCCGTAGATGACACATATAGAACTTTTCCTTCATTTGACTCCCGGGATACTTGTGTAATCGCTCTTTTTGTTCCTACAGCGACCACTTTATCCTTCTTTTTGGTCCGGACAGCCTCTGAAATAAGTGAACGTTTGACTTCCTTGCCATTTTCTTTTATTACTTCATACTGTCTGGAAACGAGACCATCTCTGCCTTTGGTTAAGATCTTCTTTTTTCCCTTATCCAGGTTCTCATCTTCTTTTGTAATTACAGCAAACTGAACTGGTTCTTCAACTACATCGGTGACTTTTTCAACGCGAATGACGGTAATTTTGTTCTTTAATTGAACTCTTTCCGATAATTTCGGCTCAACTCGATCCCATTTATTGAGCTTTACATCTTGTTGTTTTAAAAAGTCAGCGACCGTAGTCGAAGTCGACCACACTTGCTTTTCAATACCGCCTACTTCCAACTTTAGTGGAAAGGCTTTTTCGATAGCAATCTTCATGTTTTCCTGCAGCTCTGTTTCCAAAGATGGATTCACTTTGTCCCACTTCGTAATATCAATCTTCTGCATGTGTAATAGTTCTTCAACTGTTTTAGCCGTAGTCATGATTTCCTTTTTTTCATCGTTCAGATCAATACTGACAGGCTTCGCTTTTTCCCAAGTAACAGCCAAATTATCATTGACTTCACTTTCTTTTGAAGGATGCAGGTAATCCTCAGCATGAACAGTAATCTCTAATTCTTTTAACATATCATGTACAGTACGAGCATGTGTTGACACCGTTTGAGTCTGGCCGTTCAAAGTTAATAAAACCGTATGTTTTGTTCCTTGATAAATTAGTATTCCTAGTGCAGCAGCAACCGTAATCGTCAAACTGATCGCAACAACTCTTCTTTTTCTCCCAAAAGACTTGGGAATTAGGTTTTTCATAGTTTCTAAAATAATGAAAACTCCTCCTTCTCTCGGTGATTATATAGAGACAAATACCGAGATGTCAACCTATTCACACCTAGTTTGGAAAGTAATTCCTATTATGCACACTCTCCTAACCATTGAAAAGAAAGACTTATCGACAGCATTATTCTACCAAAAGAGAAGGTTTTGTAGAACGGACGGGGATACCGTCCGTCCGGACAACCTTAGTGTTTTCCTGACAAGAAACCTTGTCAATTAATGCCGAATAGTTTCCTTGCATTCTCAGTTGTCGCAGCAGCAACTTCGTCAAACGTCAACCCTTTCAATTCAGCAATTTGTTCTGCTACTAATTTCACATAGGCAGGTTCATTACGTTTTCCGCGATAAGGGTGCGGGGCAAGATATGGACAATCCGTTTCAATCAATAGTTTATCAAGGGGAACCTCTACCGCGACCTCTTTTGGTTTTTTTGCATTTTTAAAGGTGACGGGACCTCCTAAAGAAATATAGAAATTCATATCGAGGCATTCTTTTGCAACCTCAGGACTGCTGCTAAAACAGTGCATAATGCCCCCGACCTCTTCGGCATGTTCCTCTTTTAGTATGTCTACAATATCAGCGGTCGCCTCTCTATTATGGATGACAATCGGCAGCTTCACCTTTTTTGCTAGACGAATTTGTTTTCTAAAGACCTCTTTTTGAATATCCTTAGGCGATTTATCCCAGTGATAATCTAACCCCATTTCTCCTATTGCAACAACCTTCGGATGAGACGATAGCTCTTCAATCCAAGCTAAGTCTTCGTCCTGCATGTCTATAGCATCGACCGGATGCCAGCCGATTGCTGCATAAATAAAAGCATATTCCTCTATTAATTCCATTGCCCTCGTAATCGTGGCGCGATCAAATCCAACCACAACCATGCTTGAAACTCCAGCTTCCTGAGCTCGTTTAATAACCTCTTCAATATCTTCTTTAAATTGATCATCGTTTAAATGCACATGCGTATCAAATAACATCTATTTCTTCCTTTCTCATTTAAGTCTATTTAAAAGCAACTACCTTCATGTTTCACATTTATATATCAATTTGATGACAGTTGAAACATTAAAAAAGCATAAAAATGTTTCTTATGAAACATTCTTATGCTTTTTTATACTTTCCTTATTTAACTTTTGCCCCATTAGGGAGCGAATTATCCACTGTTGCTACAGATAGTTTTCCATCTGAACTCCCAGCTAAAATCATTCCTTGCGAAAGCTCACCGCGAAGTTTAACTGGTTTTAAATTTGTTACACAGATTACCTTTTTTCCTACCAATTCTTCCGGCTTATAGTATTGGGCAATTCCTGAGACAACTTGACGTTTTTCATAACCAAGATCCAACTGAAGTTTAAGAAGTTTATCCGCTTTTTTTACAGGTTCCACTTCTAGTACTTCCGCCACGCGCAGTTCAACCTTCATGAAGTCATCAATCGTAATCTCATCTACCTCAGGGATTTCTTCAATAACTGATTCTTTCTTCTCTTCGACTTCAGGCTCGTTGCCTTGCATTTGTTTCTTAATGTAATCAATCTCTTCTTGCATCTCAAGACGAGGGAAAATTGGATTTCCCTTAGCGACTTTCGTATCAGCAGGTATTTGACCAAATTCCTCTAAACTTTCCCAGGTTTTCAACAAATCATCCGTAATATTTAACTGAGCAAAAATCTTTTCTGGAGTTTTTGTCAAGAATGGTTTTAGAAGAATAGCGATTCTGCGCAGCGACTCTGCCAGGTGAACCATTACTGTACCAAGCTCTTCCCGCTTCGCATCATCCTTAGCCAAGGCCCACGGCTGTGTTTCGTCAATATATTTGTTTGTTCTGCTGACAAGCTGCCAAATCGTAGAAAGAGCAATTGAAAACTCCATGTTTTCCATAGCCTCTTCATACTTTTTGATGGTCTCTTGATTTAATTGCAGTAAGGACTGGTCAAATGTACTGTTAGAACCTGTATAAACAGGAATAACCCCGTCAAAGTACTTGTCAATCATGGCAACAGTACGGTTCAAGAGGTTGCCTAAATCATTGGCTAAATCAAAATTAATACGTTCTACAAAACCTTCGGGAGTAAAGACTCCATCAGAACCAAATGGAACCTCGCGAAGTAGGTAGTAACGAAGTGCATCAAGTCCATAACGATCAATGAGAGTTACGGGATCAACCACATTTCCTTTTGATTTTGACATTTTCCCATCCTTCATTAATAACCAACCATGAGCAAATACCTTTTTAGGTAATGGAAGATCCAATGCCATTAACATAATCGGCCAATAAATCGTATGGAAACGAACAATTTCCTTCCCAACTAAGTGCACACTTGCCGGCCAGTAGTTTAAATATTTGGAATCATCATCAGTACCATAACCAAGAGCGGTAATATAGTTAGATAATGCATCAATCCAGACATAAATAACATGCTCGGGATTCCCTGGGACCTTGACACCCCAATCGAAAGTTGTCCTTGATACAGCCAAATCTTCTAGACCGGGTTTGATAAAATTATTAATCATTTCATTTTTACCAGATTCGGGCTGTATAAACTCAGGATTAGCTTCATAGAACGCAAGCAGGCGATCTACATATTTACTCATTCTAAAGAAGTAGGACTCTTCTTTTACTTTCTCTACAGATCTTCCGCAATCTGGACAATTTCCATTTTCAACTTGCCGGTCGGTGAAGAAAGATTCACACGGCGTACAATACCAGCCTTCATATTGATCTAAATAGATGTCCCCTTGATCAAGGAGCTGTTTAAAAATCTTTTCAACTACTTTTTTATGACGGGTTTCTGTTGTTCTAATGAAATCATCATAAGAAATATCAAGCTTATCCCACAGTACTTTAATTCCATCCACAATATTATCAACATACGCTTGAGGAGTAACACCGTCTTCGGCTGCTTTACGTTGTATCTTCTGACCATGCTCATCCGTTCCTGTTAAATACATAACATCGAATCCACGCATCCGCTTATAACGCGCCATAGCATCTCCAGCTACTGTTGTATATGCATGTCCTATATGTAAATTTCCGCTTGGATAATAAATCGGGGTGGTAATATAAAAGGTGTTTAACTTATCTTGCATGTGTGTTTTCCCTCCTAAAATCATTGATGTAAGAATGAAAGAAACTATATCCATTTTACATACTACTATTCCTATTTTACCTTATCTATAGTAAGAGCGAATATAAATCATCGCAAATTATTATCATTTCATCTAGACAACCACCACTTCTACATAACTACTTCCTATTGTAAGACATTTTTTAACCTATCTAAAAGATTACCTCCTTAATCAATAATATATACCTTCTCCATCTAATTGCTCATTATTTAACAATCGGAGACTAATATTTTGTAACTTATTGTCATTTAGTCGTATACTATAAAAAACAATCATTGAAAACTACTTTTATGAATGTTGATTTTTGTCTTATTTTGTCGATTATTCTTTTAATTTATTGACTATTCGATGATTATGTATACCATATTCATATTTAACCCATTCGCTTCTTTCCCTTCGACATAACCTATACACAGATTAAAACCCTTGATATAACCGCATTTACACTCCAATATTTCATTTTTAAAAAACATTAAAAATAAATCATTGACGCATTTGGGAATGGCTGGTATTATTATATTTATAAAAAATATTGTCGAATAATGACGAAAAAGATAGAGATAAAGGGTCTAGATTATTCTGAGAGGAGATTTAAAATTATGAAATCTACAGGAATCGTACGTAAAGTTGACGAATTAGGACGGGTGGTTATTCCGATCGAACTACGTCGTACTTTAGGCATCGCTGAAAAAGACGCATTAGAAATTTATGTTGATGAAGAAAAAATTATCTTAAAAAATACAAGCCTAACATGACTTGCCAAGTTACAGGTGAAGTATCTGATAATAACCTAACACTTGCTGGAGGAAAACTAATCCTTAGCCGTGAAGGTGCAGAAACATTGATGAAAGAAATCCAAGAAAACTTTGTAACAAAATAATATACATTCTAGGCCGATTCCTTCTTTGGAATCGGCCTTTTTACTATAATTCGTTTTGTCATGTCTGAAACGTTACTTATTCGTCTACATGGTAAGCTTGGTAAATATCCCTCTTTGGCACATCACGATCAACTGCTGTTTGTTTAATGGCATCTTTAGTTCGCAAATCTTTTTGGTCGATATAGTGCTGAACATGCTCATGAATTGCCAACCCTTCCCACCAAAGGCTTTCTGAAGATTCTTCTTGCTCTGAAGCTCCCTCAATTATGAGACAAAATTCTCCTCTTATCTCATTCTCAACTGCCCATTTTAAACTTTCGCTCAATGTGCCTCGAATAAATTCCTCGAATTTCTTTGTCAGTTCTCGGCAAAGAACAATATTCCTGTCACCTAGTACATCAAGCATACTTTTTAAGGTGTCTTTTAAACGATGCGGTGATTCATAAAGAATCCAAGTCGACTCAATTTTTTTTAGTTTTTCAAGCTCTTTCTTTTTATCCTTTGAACTGCGCTGTAAGAATCCATAAAAGTAAAAGGGCTGAGGGGCTATACCAGAGGCAATTAAAGCCGTCAATGCTGCATTGGCTCCTGGCAGAGGGATCACGGTTATGTTCTCTTCAATCGCGTCCTGAACAAGACGATAGCCTGGATCCGATATAGTCGGCATCCCTGCATCACTGACAAGTGCTACAACTTGTCCGCGTTGAAGCTGTTCAATAATCTGTCTTCCACTCGTTTCTTTGTTATGTTCATGGTAGCTGATAACCGGTGTCTCAATCTCGAAATAGTTACATAGCTTTCGTGTGTTTCTTGTATCCTCAGCAGCAATCACATCTGCTTCTTTTAAAATACGTAACGCCCGAAAACTCATATCCTCCAAGTTGCCAATCGGTGTGGGTACTAAGTATAACGCCGCCTCGGCTCCTTCTTTAGCAAAACTCTTCTGCTGCTGCATCTCTAGGTCACTTCTCCTTCAAAATAATTTTTTCTTTTTCCGTTCTCGATAATTGTTTAAACCGATACTCAGCTTGCATTGCTTCTGTTTTTGTAGGAAAACCTTCAACATGAACGAGTTCAACCGGCGTACGTCCACGGGTATATTTTGCTCCCTTGCCTTCGTTATGAACCTTTACTCGTTTACTGACATTATTCGTATATCCGGCATAATAAGTGTCATCTCTACATTTCAACACATAAAAAAAGTGTTCATTCTTCTCCATATAAAATCCTTTTGACTTCAGGCGTATATTCCTGACCATCATACACAAATAATGGGGGAAGGACTTTTAAATCTGGACTCCCATCTTTAATGCCTTCAATCAACAGCATATTCGCTTCTTTTCCCGGTTTAGGATAAACGAATTGAATTCGCTTCGGTTCAATTCGGTTTGCTCTCATTGAACTTAGGATGTCCATTAGCCTGCCTGGCCGATGAACAAATGCTGCTTTGCCGCCCTGTCTAAGAAGCTTTGAACTCGTCTGAACTACATCTTCTAATGAACAAAGGATTTCATGACGAGCAATTGCAAAATGCTCGTTTTTATTAATTTCTTCCTGTGATGGCGTTGGGAAATAAGGCGGGTTGCATGTTACAACATCATATTTGCTATACCCAATTTCCTTAGCGATCTCTTTTATATCACTATGACGCATGCTAATTTGTTCTTCAAGTTTGTTATAGCGAATACTGCGCTCTGCCATATTAAATAACCGCTCTTGTATCTCTACACCTATAATCTTTCCTTTTGTCCTCGTGCTCAATAACAGTGGAATAACTCCATTTCCTGAACATAAATCGACTATTTTTCCTTTTTGTATAGGTACACTGACAAATTTCGATAATAAAACAGCATCTAATGAAAAAGAAAAAACAGACGGACTCTGGATAATTCTCATTTGTTCTGCTAAGAGATAGTCTAGACGTTCATCTCCAACTAATTCAACCACTCTCTCGCCTCCTCTGTGATGTACGATTTACAATAAAAATCTATTCTTAAGAAAAAGCCTTCCCTTAAAAGGGAAAGGCCTCATTTTATTTTTTATTTAAAAAAGATAAACAGAAAAGACAATCGCCTTCTTTACGAAGACTACCAAAGTGAAGATTACAAATATGGAAGCCCTCTTGATAGATACGGGCCAAATTATCGTAACCTTCCCCTATATCCAATGCCTTTTCCATGCTTTCGGCTTTTAGGTTCTTAGTTTTACCTTTTTCTTTTATGTTTTTTTGTGTAACAGTGCCAAATCGAGATCTTAAATGTTCATTCTCAATCTTTAATCCTTGATTTTCTTCCAGCACTTCTGCTAAATGCTGCTTTAATTCGCCAAGTTGAGTGTATAATTGACCAATTTGAGCCTCCATATTTGTAACTGACTCAAAAATTTCTTTTTTATCCACGCTCTCCCACCACCTTAATCAATCTGTGGCTTGAATAGAAACGGCTCCCTCGTTTAGAATCTCATCTAACGTATACTCTAATACTCGGTCCTGCCCGACTAAATCAACCTGGAGCACTCGTTCTAGAATATTTAGCCCCACTACCTTGCCTTTTCCATTAGGTGTACTAATTACCTCACCTAAGTCTGGAAGCATTTCCTTTGAAATTTCATACTCTTCATTTTCATATTTCAAACAGCACATCAATCGGCCGCATAGACCGGATATCTTCGTTGGATTCAACGATAGATTTTGATCTTTTGCCATTTTGATTGATACCGGCTCAAAATCACCTAAAAATGTAGAACAGCACAGCATCCTGCCGCAAGGACCAATTCCACCAAGCATCTTGGCTTCATCTCGGACACCAATTTGACGAAGTTCAATACGAGTTCGGAATATTGACGCAAGATCTTTTACTAAATCACGAAAATCAACTCGGCCGTCCGCTGTAAAATAAAATACGACTTTATTTCGGTCAAATGTATATTCAACATCAACCATCTTCATATCAAGTTGATGTTCTTCTACTTTCACACAGCAAGTTTCGTAGGCTTCAGCTGCAGCAGCTTTATTTTCTTCTACAATCAACCTGTCCTTTGCATCTGCTACTCGCAGTACTTTCTTCAATGGCAGAACAACATCATGGTCATCTACTTGTTTCCGGGCTGTGACTACCTTACCATATTCAACGCCGCGAACTGTCTCGACAATTACAAACTCGTCCTTAGGTATGTTGATTTCACCCGGATCAAAATAGTATATTTTGCCCGCTTTTTTAAAGCGTACGCCTACAACATCATACAAATGATGATCCCTCCTGCAAATTCAGCACAAGCTGTTCCATTAACAGTTGTGGATTTGTATTGGAAAGCAGCTTCCTTTTTGCTTCCAAAATCGCACCCATATAATCGGCTAGGCGTTTCTGAGAAAGATGGAGAGCGTGAGACTCCAATTCTTGCATTTGATTTTGAAAAACAACCAGGTTTCGCTTATCCAACTGAATATATAGTAAATCCTTATAAATAAGAAATAACAAATCTAGTCCTCTATCTAGCTGGTCTCTTTCCTTAAAGTGTAAAAACCAATCCTGCTGCAAGTATAATAATGCTTTCAGCGAATCTGTTTTTATCACTTCATACAATCTTACCACTATTTTTTGGGCTTGTGCAAACCATTCCTCCGAACTTAACGCCATTCCCTCTACATAATTATGAGTCAAATGAGATATTATGGAAGAGTTTTGTTCGTTCACCCCTTGATCCATCAGCCTTTTTTGTAAATGGATACGTGATAAAGGTTTGAATGAGAGAATCTGACATCTGGACAAGATAGTTGGCAATAAACGCTGCATTTGCTCTGTCAGTAAAATGGCTGCTGTATCTTTAGGCGGCTCTTCAAGGAATTTCAAGAGACTATTTGCAGCTTGTACAGACATCTTATCTGCTTTATCGATTAGATAAATTTTAAAGTTTGCTTCAACGCTCTTCTTCGAGAATTCCTCTTGAAGATTTTTAATCTGTTCCTTCTTTATGGAAAGCCCCTCTGGTTCAAGTACATGGACATCCGGATGATTTCCATTCTCTATTCTTTTGCAGTTACGGCATTGTTCACATGGAAGACGACTTTCTGTTGGGTCCAGGCAGAGCAGGGCCTTTGCCAAGAGCATTCCCATTTCTTTCTTTCCTGTCCCCTTTTCCCCTTCAAAAAGGTAGGCATGGACGACACGACCCTTTACCATACTATTTTGCAGCATGGTCGTAATCTGCGGTTGTATCTCACTCATCTCTTCCCAAGTTACCAAAACAATCAACTCACTTACATCTTAATTAAAAATACCTATTATGATCTTCTTTTTAACATTTTATCTTAAAATTGAAGAAATTGTTCAATTGGCAAGACAAAAACTGCCGCTCCGCCCACTTGAATTTCTACTGGATAGGGAACATATGAATCAGCGTTTCCGGACATAGGTGATACAGGCGCAATGAGCTGTTGACGCGACTCACAGTTATCCTTAATGATTTTTAAAGCATGATCCACACGTTCATCCTCCGTACCAATCATAAAGGTCGTGTTTCCGGACTTTAAAAATCCTCCTGTGCTGGCAAGCTTTGTTGCCCTATAGTTGTTATCAACCAACTTACTTAACAAGCCGTTGCTGTCTTTATCTTGAACAATGGCAATAATCATTTTCATTCTTATCATCCTCCGTTCAATCCTAATTTTTACCTGTAATCCATTATACCAATTTTCTTATTGGGTCATGGTAAAATTATCTTTATTTTACCATGAAATCTATTTTAATTGTTCTTTAAAACGAATAGTATTTTTTCTTTTACTGCTTCTGATACTTGCTCAATCGGTAAGCTGGCATCAACCACAAAAAATCGACTTTTTTCGCGTTCGATCGCCTTTTTATACCCGTCTCTTACCTTCTCATGAAACTGTAATTCCTCTAAATCAAGACGATTCACTTCTCGTATGCCGCTTTTTTTAATCCGTTTTAGCCCCTCAGCAGGCTCAATATCGAAATAAATAGTCAGTTGAGGCATTAACCCTTCAATAGCAAATTGGTTAATTGAATACACCTCATCGATGCCTAGGCCTCTTGCATATCCTTGATAAGCCAAAGAACTGTCAATAAAACGGTCACACAAAACAATCTTCCCTGCATTTAGTGCAGGCACCACCTTTTCAATTAGATGCTGCCTTCTAGCTGCTGCATATAATAAGGCCTCGGTCCGGCCATCCATTGCTGTATTTTCTTTATTTAAGATAACTTCTCTTATTTGTTCTGCTATTGGGATGCCCCCGGGTTCTCTAGTCAACACCACATCTAAACCTAGGTTTTTAAGAGACTCTCCAATAAGCTTTAATACGGTAGTTTTTCCAGCCCCTTCAGGACCTTCTATTGTAATAAATATTCCTTGTTTCATTGCACGTTACCTCCAGTGTATATCATATTAGTATACACTATTATTTCGTCTTTTAAGAGTTTATCCATATACCAATAAAAGGCCGCGGGAAAGTACTGTCCCCCCATGGAATCGTCCACCTTTATTCCTTAGTTTCTCAAGATAGGCAACCTTTTCGGCCGTAATCATTTCTCCAGCCATAATCAGCGGGATGCCAGGAGGATAAGGAATAATCATTTCTGCTGATACATAACCTACGGACTCTTTAAAAGGGACTGATCTTTTCGGCAGCTTCTTCATCTCCTTATAGTTCATGGAGAGTGTGCTAAAAAGATGATCATTTACAAAGCCAGGGAGTGATGCTGACCTTTTGACCATCTCCTTCCCATTTAACGCAAGATTGATTTGATCAATAGTCTCTGTAAAAGGATAAACCATGTTAGCTTTAAGCAACGGGATGACTAGTAACACATTCTCCGTATCCGCCAGCTCTGTATAAATCCCATAATCCTCAAGTACAGTCTGAAATTGAAAACCATCTGGTATTTGTTCAGAATGAAGAGTAACTTTTAGGCTATCATCATTTTCCATAACCTTTAACCCAGGAATTCTACTCAATGACTCACGAAACTTTCGAATAGAGTTGTGTAGGTGTTCAGTGTCCGCATGATTAAAAGAAGCTAAGTAGACCCTAGCCAAATCAAGTGATGCCATAATAGGATAGGATGGGCTGCTTGACTGAAAGACCTGAAGATAATAGTCCAGCTCTTCTTTATTTACCAGCTTACTATTAACATGCAGATAAGACCCCATTGTCATTGCAGGAAGCGTTTTATGTGCTGAGTGTACCACTATATCTGCTCCAGCTTCCACAGCACTCTCCGGGAACCCAGGCAGACCAAAATGAGCCCCATGCGCTTGATCCACCAGCACCGGGATTTCTTTATTATGTGCAGCTTCGATAATCCCTCTGATTGATTGTGCCTCCCCATAATAGGTAGGATGCGTCAGAATCAATGCACGTGCACAAGGGTACATATCAATTGCTTTATATATATGTTCTGCCTTAACACCACCAGCTACGCCCCATACTTCATTAAAAGACGGTGTAATAAATACTGGATTTACATTGGCCAGCCTTAGAGCATGGATAATTGATTTATGACAATTACGCTGCACAAGAACTGTATCCCCTTCTTCACAGACAGCCATAATCATAGCTAAGTTCCCGCCAGTCGAACCATTCACCAAAAAATAGCTGTTTGCAGCGTGATAGAAATCTGCTAGCAGCTCTTCAGCATGAAGGATAGGACCTTCTGCTGCATGTAAATCATCGAGGCCATTTAATTCAGTGACATCTATCTCTAAAATTCGTTGAAAAACCTCTTGAGCCGATTCTTCAAAAATATATCCATTTTTATGACCCGGTACATGATAAGAAACCGTGCCTTTTTCTTTATGATTGATTAAAGCTTGATAGATTGGCGCATCGTTTTGATTCATTTATATCTCCCTGTCATCAGTCTAGCTTTATTTTAGCAAACTAAATGATGAAATGCCTGATGTATACGTAACAATTTGGATAAAAAAAACGATGTCCTATGTAAGAACATCGTCTGGTATTTATGAAGAAGTAACTTTTTTAAGCTGTTCTAAATAATACTTATATTTCGGATCTGAAGTTTCTGTAGAGATTATCTCTTTTTCACAATCTATACAAAGATATGATGTATATAGACGGATGCCATATTCTTTATACCTGTCACAAACCACACACAGTTCCTCTGGCAATTGCTTGGCCGCTGTTGTATCCAACATCTCCACCTCCCGTACCCTCCATTCTTCCCATAAACCAACTATTGTATACTATTTTTTGAATTTTCTAACTAATAATTGGTTTTTTAGCCTATATCAATCTATGATGTTACCCATTCAATCGTGTATGTCTCCCTAGAAGTTTTATTTCCTACGAAAAGGGTATTTTTTTACTGTTCCTGAATAGTTAGATTCATTCCTACACAAGCATGCTGCGTGGTGAGGCAGTTTATATGAAAGTATATCTCTTAAATTGTTAATCCCGTCTGAGTGCACAAGAATACCCCATAGGTTTTAAGCGGGGGTTGAAAATACATTTGTGAGTTTTAGGCACACTATTTAAGCAGACCCGTTGACTTTGGGGGATTTTTTTATGCTCTTCCTGTTAGTCCTGTCTAAAGGCAACGTATTCCCGTCTAGGCACCCATGGGGCATCATGATTCCCATTTAAGAAAACATGCTGACTTCTAGATTCCCATGGGGGGTATTTTATCTGTTTTTGGGCTATTCCGGCCATTAATCCCGTCTGGATCATGCTTATTCCCGTCTGAGTATGATTTTCAGCTCTAAAATACCCCATAGGT
>NZ_AJTN02000202.1 GCF_000305495.1 Peribacillus psychrosaccharolyticus ATCC 23296
TTGAATTTACTGTACTTAAACGATTCCATTATGAGCTGCCTGTGCCAGAAATATTAGACTATTGGGAAGGGAATGAGAATGTTACTGGTGCTTTATTATTATCCGCCATTAAAGGAGTGCCGATTAGAGAGCAAGTGGGTACAAATTTAGCTTATGATATTGGAGTACACCACGCCATTCTGCATTCAATTGTTCCAAATGAGCAGGATTATAAAAGTGTTGTTTCTAATGTGTATGGTCAATGGTCTGAGTTTATTAGGAGTCATTTTTATTCTTTTGCAGAAGATGTAAAAGAAGTGATTGATCCTCGTTTATACGAACAATCATTAAAGCATTTTGATCGACAATTGAACTTACTTCCTTCTCCAGACGGACCTAGTTTTATACATATGGATTTTCGACCAGGCAATATATTAGTTCATGAAAATCAAGTGGCCGGAATCATTGATTTTGAAAGTGTCCGCATTGGTGCAACCGAGATGGACTTCACAAAAATAAATCGCGATATTTTTATGAGATATCCTGGAACAAGGGATTCGTATCAAAAAGGCTATGAGTCCATTCGTCCACTTATTGATTTACAAGAAGTTTTACCGTTTTATCGTTTTATCGATGCATTTAATTCAATTGGTTGGTGTAAAAGAAGAGGAATCGAAAAGCATCAAACTTTTTTACAGGAGAACTTAGCCTATTTAAATCGATTTTTACGAATATGGGATAGTTGAAAGAAAATGATCAAACGTTAATAATTAAGAAGGATTCTTTAAAATGTATAAAAGTAGATTGTTCGTCTTTATTTTTGTTCCGACAACGAGGAGAACTTTATTGAAGGTCAATTTAAGTACCTAATTAAAGTAGGTATTTTAATTGTCCTTTTTATTTATAATGTTACCTCGCCCTGCTGATTAACGGAGTAACAGTTAGGAAAGTTTAGAGTTATGTAAAATAAAAATTGTTTATTCTATTTCTGGTAAGAGCGTGGGAGACCACTTTTTTTCATCATTTCTTTGATTTTCACTGTTTACTTTCGGTGAATATTCCGACTTTCCTCAACTAGTTATGAATGAATTGAATCATATATAGGATGCAGAATGACTTTCAAATGAAATATTTAAAACAGGCATGAAACATTGAAAACTCAATGTTTCATGCCCATCTTTGCTTTGAAATTGTTTACCATTTGTTATAATAAGAGCCTTCGGGATGGTATAAGAACTTGAAACCATTTTTTTTTGCCAATTGTTTGCTTTTTTCTTTATCTTTAAATGCAATGGTTACAATTTGTGTGTGGTATTGGTTTCTTATTTCTTTTAATTGTTCCATTTTTTCTAGTGCCCATTCATCTTCTCCAACAACCGTATACGAGAAGTCTTCCCACATAATGAAATCAACATAAGGTGCTGTATACTTGGCCAACGTATCGAATCCCCAATTTTGAGCGATTGATATGTTGCTATCTTCTTTTTTGATTTTTTTGACAAATGCTGTTAAGGCTTTATTTTGTTCTTGTTGTTCATGACCTGAAAGATATGAGTCGATGTTTCCTACGGTATCTAAAAAAACACCGTCTAATTTTTTATCAATAATTTGCGCTTTGATTTCTTCGAGCAGGATATCTTGATAATGTTCAGAAGACATATCCATTAAATAGGAATCCCATTCTTCAAAATACATCTTATTTCCTTGGTTATCTTTATAGAAGTCACTCTCAGTAAATTGACTATACAACGCTTGATTCCACTTATCAGCTTCCATCGCATTGATGTATCCGTAAACGAGAGTTCCGTTGTCTTGAGCAGCAGTAATGTACTTTTCCTGCATGAGAATTGGTTCAATGACCATTAAATCGACCGCTTTCATTTCTTCACCAATTGCTTGATTTCCTTCGTCCAAGTAATAGTTGAACTGTTCTGCTTCTGCCAGTTTTCCTTTGATCTCTTCAAACTCCTTGGGACTTGTTTCTTCTTTTTCTTCATCAGAAGATCCTCCAATTAACGTTATTCCTATTAAAAGCGCACCTGAAATTAAAACTATAAGTAATACAATTACTCTTTTCATATTTATCACAGCCTTTTTGTCGTGTTAGTACATATTATCTTATAGTTACCGTATATTTGCTTATGAAATGCATATATTCCTTATTGTGATAAAGGGTAGATAATTATATTTTCCTATAGTAAATAAATGGGGTTATTAGTAATCTATTAAGAGACATTTAAAATCTTGAATGTGATTATTTTTTAATGAAATGGAGGGGTTAAGGTGGATGGGATAAGTTTTCTAGATGCTATCTTAATTTATTCAGTCTTATTTTTACCGATCGTAACTATGATTTTGTTATTTGTTTGGGGCGCTGCAAATATGAAAAATTCTTCAAAAGTCCAGTTACTTGTCGTAATTCTGGTATTTATTCTTGGAATTCTGGCTATCAACTCAATCATACTTCCTATTATGAGTGTTTCCATGGTCTTGTTATTTATTTGGATATATCTAAATAAAAATGGGTTCGCACAAGGCCAATTACTTTTCATTTTTATCGTCTTTGGATTCCAAATACTGTTTTACTTCTTGTGGTTTTTAGTTCTGGATTTAGAAACGACATTGGCATTTATCATTCTCTTAGTAGCACCAATCGCTACAATGGGTCTGCTATTTCCATGGACATTTGGACGTAAAAATACCTTAGCAAAAGGTCAATTAATCGTTGTTATTGCGTTCATACTTCAAGTGATTTTATTGATCTTGTGTGTGTTTTTTTGGATAACAGCTCTTAAATAACAATACTCCTAGAACACTGATCTACAACGTTCTAGGAGGTTCTTAGTTCAATCTACAGGTGAGTCTCCCTAGTAAGCAAATAATAATATTTTATTGAAAGTCTCATCTTAGCATCTAACATGCTTTCGTTTAAATCCAATTTGATTGCGTTCAGCTTCTTTTAAAATATTTTCATATGCGTGGACAATACTTGGTTTTTTATTGTCACGCAGTATTTCAATGGGCCCAACAGTTTGTGCAATTTCAAGTGCTTGTTCATGTAACGGCTTAAAGGATACACCAACAGTAGTTAAGAAATTACTCATTGAAATTTTTGCGCGTTCTGGAGCTTCATGTATCGTGTTTTTGACAAGTTGCAACATGTCTAATAATTTTGGCATTGAAAATTCCTCGTCTTTTCGACTCCCAAGAAGCCAGCAATAGCAGCTCCATCCAGCTGACATTTTTAGCTCCTCATCACTTGTGATCCATTCATCAGCAATGTATGTCTTGAGCAATAGGCGACTCGGCTAAGGTAACGGCAATAACATAGTCAGACAGCATATAAAAATAAGCAAGATCAATCCAACGAGTAAAATCATCAGGAGTCATTTGATGAGGATCTGCAATTATCCCTGCAAAATACATCGCATCATAATTGCCTGTAGTATAAAGTTGGTCGGCTAAAGGTTGACTCATTTTAATTTGTTTGGCGATGGGCTTCATTGCTCCCGTTGCGACACCAAATACAGGTTCTCTTGCACCGTTTGACATATACATTTTTTTCGTACGTTCTTTGCCTAACACTTCTAGTTGCTGCATCACTGTTTCAATATTCTTTCTACACTCCTTTCATAAGTTTTCTTTGATTTACTCTATCCGTTCATTATGGAAATTGATTTCTCAGTAAAAAAAGATAGATAACAGTATCCCCAGAAGTATTAGTAGGTAGATATCACATTCATAGATGTAGTGTCTATAACGATTTCTACTTTATCTTTATCTGGACTTATCATAGAGTCATCATCCCATTAAATAAGACGTACACTTTTTGGGAAATTGGAACTTTTAATCTATTATAGTTCATCAATGCATATTTTTAATTCTTTCTTTGTTTATTTTATATGAAATTCAACGTTTTGATTTCTTTAAGACGTAGTTTTGTATGCCTTTTAGAGCGAGGACCTATTGGGTAGTCTGAGAAGATCTCCGATATGCAGGGAGGATAAACAGTTGTAGTCCCGTTCAGAATAGTAAGTGCTCGGGTGTTTGTATCCTTATTTTTCCTATTCTTTTTATAGTAGGAGTAATTCTTTACTGGATAGGTAGTAATGAGGCCGAATAGTATTCGAGAAGCTGTCAATTTTTCTTATGAATCTATGATTCTTAGACTCTGTGGTTCTAAGAGGGGATCAAAAAAAGAGAAAATATGCTAATATTACAAATAAAGGTAATATTTAAATGAATGGAGTTGAATAGATGAAAAAATTAAAAAGGCGACGTATTATTTTACTATTAAATGTCCTGGTTGGTGGATTTATCCTTTTTTCTGTATATGATTATTTTAATACTCAAAAAAAGGAAGAACAGAATCGAGCATTCATGGAAGAAAGCAGAGAACTAAAGGCGGACTACAATATAATTTCGTTCGGGTTCCGTATGGATAAAAAAATAATTAATGTTTATGTGCCGCCAGAAGAAAAAAGTCGAAATGAAATAGCCACTACGTTCGAGCGGATTTCCAAAAAGTATGGTATGGAGGATTTTGAAGTGAAGGTTAAAGCTATAACAAAGGGAGATCCATTTGAATATTAAGAGCATTGAATAGGCTAAGATTTACTTATTCAGATAATGTATTGTAAACTGAATTCACTTACCGATTTAATCGACTAATTCATATGAATTAACCCAACTAAAAGGGAGGGGAATCAAAATGACAAAAAGCAATAAAATGGAGTTGTCACTAGAACAACGGGAAGAATTACTGATCGTATTGAAAGCTCGTTTTGAAAAAAACAAGCAGCGTCATAATGATATTGATTGGGCTAAAGTCCAATCAAAGCTGGAGGCTATTCCTGCAAAACTGTGGTCGCTCAATGAGATGGAAATGACCGGTGGAGAACCGGACGTTGTTGGTTATGATGAAGAAATGGATGAATACATTTTTTATGATTGTTCAGCGGAAAGTCCTAAAGGTCGTAGAAGTGTTTGCTACGATCGAGAAGGCTTGGAGTCAAGGAAAAAACATAAACCAGAAAATAACGCTATGGATATGGTAACTGCCATGGGCAGTGAACTTTTAACGGAAGAACAATATCGAGCGTTGCAGAAACTTGGGGATTTTGATTTAAAGACGTCGAGTTGGGTACAAACACCCGCTGATATTAGAGAACTGGGAGGCGCCCTTTTTTGCGATTTTCGTTTTGGACACGTATTCTTGTATCATAATGGTGCGGATTCCTACTATGGTGCCAGAGGCTTCCGTTGCTCGCTAAGGGTCTGAATATCAAAAAGATCGCTAAGTTTGAATAAGTTCAGTTTGAGGACTACAAAAATAGCAGCCTATAGATTGAAGTTGAGACGGTACACACAGGTTGGATTAAATCTATTGCTATGTCGTGAATTTTCTTTTAGTTATATAATTAGTTGAACAATTACATAAAGGAGTGTTAAGGGGTATGTTTAAGAAGTACAAAGGATTATTTCTTGCCATTAGTGTAATGGCAATTTCTTTTGTTATGGCAGGATGTGGTTCTGCAAAACAAGAGGAGAATAAGGACAATAAAAACAGCGCTAAAACGGATTATCCTGCAACTGTGAAAGAGAATCCAATTGTCACCATTACAATGGAGAATGATGAGAAGATAGTTATTGAATTAGAGCCGACTGTAGCGCCCAATACGGTAGCCAATTTCATTTCTTTAGTTGATAAAGGCTTCTATGATGGTCTTATTTTTCATCGTGTTATCCCTGACTTTATGATCCAAGGGGGAGACCCATCAGGAACTGGAACAGGTGGGCCAGAGTATTCGATTAAAGGAGAATTTTCTTCAAATGATTTCGAGAATAACCTGAAACACGAACGTGGTGTTATCTCGATGGCACGCTCAAATGACCCGGATTCTGCAGGTTCACAATTTTTTATTATGGTAAAAGAAACAACAACTCTTGATGGAAAGTATGCTGCTTTTGGGAAAGTACTAGAGGGAATGGAAACGGTAGATGCTATTGCGGGCGTGGATCGAGATAGTACAGATAAGCCAGCAGAAGATCAGAAAATGAAAAAGGTTGAAGTAGATACGAAGGGCTTCGATTACCCAGATCCAGAAGTGCAAAAATAGGGATGTAGATGTATTTGTAACCTCAGTCCTATAAACGAAAGCCGATTTCCACTAGTGGAAATCGGCTTTTATAAATTTTATTTCTGGGAAGATGAAGCTAATTAGTTTTCTGCTAATTCTAGCATTTATTCGAAAGATGCCAGTTTGTTGAAGTCTTCTTTACCGATGTTTAGACTGTCAGAAGCATATTCCAGATGCTCAAGCCAACAATAATCTTTTTCTTTTAATGCTTCTTCACATTCTCTTTCTATATATGAAACACTTATCTTTTTCCCTAAGTCCCTAAAGATTTCTATAGCCTCTAATGAACCAGGCCAATTTCTATCTTGTAATAGACGTGCTAATTTGGGGAGAGCTTTTTTATTTCTAGGATAACCGATTTGTTATAAAACAGATACCGCATTATGCCAACAGTTTTGATTATACTTTGGAATAACCAAATCAACTTTATCAGGTGAAAGTTGATTAAGGGTTTCCATTGATCTCTGTTGAATATTTTCTGGAAGTAACCAATTTAAATTGTAGACATGATAAATTATCTCTTCATCTTCAATCTCAAGATACTCCGTCATAAAATCACCTTCCATATTGAAGTTAATTGGGGTAATAATGTTCTTCGACTTTTCATGTTAGAGTCCTATCTAATGATGCATTGTGAGCTTTATTTAAACAAAGAAACACAACTATATTCAGAGAAAAATGTGCTTGTATCCATAATGTTGTAATAGAGTTGGATTTTAACACCATTTTACTATAGCACCTTGTATAATAAAAATAATAGAATTGTTCAATTATGAGTATGATTTATTATGGACAAAAGGATGATGAGTGTATGAAATATAATAGTGAAAAACTAATCATTCAGACAGAAAGGCTCGTCCTTAGATTTTTTCAAACTGGTGATGCAGAAACAGTAGTGACACTTTGTCATAATTATAATCTTTATAAAAATACCTTGTACCTGCCTTATCCGTATACTTTAAATGATGCTTTATCATGGATAGAACATCATTATGATCATTTTATGGCGGATAAATCATATGAGTTTGCGGTAACAGACAAGGAAACCGGCGAATTATATGGAGCCATTGCATTATCGAATAATAAACGTTTTAACCAAGGAGAAATTGCTTATTGGATTGGCGAGCGATATTGGGGAAATGGTTATGCGACAGAGGCTGCACAATCAATGTTACGATTCGCTTTTGAAGAAAAGAAGCTGCACAAAGTGTTTGCCCGATATTTTTCATCGAACCCGGCTTCAGGACAAGTGATGAAGAAAATTGGTATGAAACAAGAGGGGATATTAAAGGATCATGTCATAAAAGACGGTAAATATAAGGATTTGGTATACTACGGAATAATTAATGAGAAGGGGTAAAGAATGTCTGATATAGGGAATGGGTCACTAGTCACATTCTGATTTTAACTCCTACGCGTGTTTAAAATTTGTGATCCTTACTCTACCAATTGGTTCGTAAACTGAGGCTGTCGAAAGTTATTGGCAGCCTTAGTTTTTATTTTGTACTTTACTAATTAGTTACGCCTACAATATATCCAAAAATTTACTTGACAAATTATTAAGAAAATATAATAATCATATAGTTAAGTGTAATTGAGAACGATTATTATTATCATTATTTAGGAGGAGATAATAGTAAATGCGCATGCAAGTTAGTAATGTGGAAGTTGGGTACGATAAAAAAGTAATCGTTAATGGGTTAACAATTGAGATTCCAGATGGGCAAATTACCACCATTATCGGGTCGAATGGATGTGGGAAATCAACCTTATTAAAGGCAATGACAAGAATTATTCCTTATCAGAAGGGGCAAGTTTTCCTTGATGGAGCTGAAATACAGAAGAAAAACACAAAAGAGCTGGCAAGGGAAATAGCCATCCTACCGCAGACACAAGATAGTGCTGTTGGACTTTTAGTTGAAGAATTGGTTTCTTATGGACGGTTTCCTTATCAATCAGGTTTTGGAAACTTAAAAAATGAAGATAAAGAAATCATCGATTGGGCTATGAAGTCTACTAATACATACGAGTTTAAAGATCATTTTGTGGATGAACTTTCTGGTGGTCAAAAACAACGGGTTTGGATTGCTATGGCTCTTGCCCAAAATACAGATATCATTTTTTTAGATGAGCCTACAACCTATTTGGATATGGCACACCAACTCGAAGTTTTAGAGCTTTTACAAAAATTAAATGAACAAGAAAATCGAACCATTGTTATGGTTTTACATGATTTAAATCATGCTGCGAGATTTTCGCAATTTATGTTAGCGCTTGAAAATGGGAATCTAGTAAAAGCTGGGACTCCAGAAGAGGTTATGACACCCGAAGTGTTAAAGAGAGTATTTAAAATTGACGCCGTGATTAGTAAAGACCCTCGTACATTTAAACCAATATGTACTACATATGATTTAGTAAAAGGAGAATTATAATGAAAAAATGGATTTTACTTTTAGTAGCAGCTTTAATGGTCGTGTTATCGGCTTGTGGTAATGATGATTCAGCCTCTACTAAACCAGCAAAAAAGAATGATGATAAAAAAGCTTCTGATACTATTACATATGAAGCAGAATCAGGTCCAATTAAAGTTCCAGCTGAACCAAAGCGCGTTGTCGTATTATCGTTGTACGTAGGAGATTTAATGGAATTAGGTGTAAATGTAGTGGGGATGGATTCATGGTCACATGATACTCCAGCATTTGCTGAAAAATATCCAGATGCTGAAGTTGTAGCAAGTACTGATTATGAGAAAATCATGGAACTTGAACCAGATTTAATTCTTGGATCAAATGATGTTGAAGATGTAGAAAAATTACAAGAGATTGCTCCAACAGTAATATATACTTATGGTGCTTTAGATTATATAGAACAACGTATTGAAATTGGTAAAGTCGTAAATAAAGAAAAAGAAATGACTGCTTGGGTAGAAGACTTCCAAACACGTGCAAAAGCTTTAGGTGAAAAAATCAAAGCAAAAATCGGGGAAGATGCTACCGTTACAGTTGCAGGAAACTCTGATAAGCAAATCTACTTATTTGGCGACAGCTGGGGACGTGGAACAGAAATTATCTATCAAGAAATGGGCCTAAATATGCCGAAAGTTGTAAAAGATGTAGCTATGGAACCAGGGTACTTTGGGATTTCTGAAGAAGTATTAGGTGATTATGTTGGTGATTATTTAGTGCTTAACCTACTTTCAGAAGGACAAGATACTTCATTCCTTAAATCAGAATGGTATAACAATATACCAGCCGTTAAAAATAAACATGTGTTTTATGCTGAAGGTGTTTCATTCTCTTTTGCGGATGCATATTCTTTTGATTACCAACTAGACTTCTTTGAAAAATCTTTTTTAGGTAACTAAGAAAGGGGTATTCAAATGAAGGCTTCCTATACTTTTCTAAGTAAAATGCTCCTCTCACTCATTCTATTGTTCTTTATCGTGTTAATAGCTTTAGGCTATGGTGCAGCAAGTACAAGCTTTCAAGATATGTATGAAGCTGTCATTGGTAAGAGCGGCGGACAATATTATAATATATTAAGAGAAATCCGCTTTCCACGTGTTATCGCAGCATTTTTTGTTGGTGCTGCCTTAGCCGTTGCTGGGGCCATTATGCAAGGAATGACAAGAAACCCGCTTGCTGAACCAGGTTTACTCGGGCTAACTGCAGGTGCTAACTTAGCTCTATCACTGGCTTTAGCCTTTATTCCTGGTATTAGTTTTTTAATGATCATGTTTAGTTCTTTTATAGGTGCAGGCATTGGAATGCTAAGTGTATTAGGGATATCTTCCACTTCAAGAAACGGTCTGTCTCCACTAAAGCTTGTTTTAGCTGGAGCGGCCGTCTCTCTGTTTTTACAAGCGATCGCAAGCAGCGTCAGCATTCTCTTTAATGTTGCTAAAAATGTCAGCATGTGGACAGCTGGCGGATTAATTAGTACATCATGGGATGCGTTGATTATCGTCCCTTTCATTATGTTGGGATTATTTATAGCTATTCTATATAGTAAACAATTAACGATTCTTAGTCTAAATGAAGAATTAGCAAAAGGGCTTGGGCAAAAAACAAAATTAATTAAGATTATATTAATTTTTGTTGTTATTATTCTAGCGGGAACAGCCGTTGCTTTAATCGGGAATTTAACGTTTGTAGGTTTGTTTATTCCACATATTGTCCGCAAAATCGTTGGTGCAGATTATCGATTTATTATCCCGATGTCCATCATTGTCGGAGGGATATTTATGATTGGGACCGACTTTATTAGTAGAATGGTCATTGCTCCTTTAGAAATCCCTGTTGTTGCACTTGTTGCATTAGTAGGCTTACCTTTCTTCTTATTCTTAGTTAAGAAAGGAGGTCGTACGTTCTTTGCGTAAAAAATATAACATACGACTTATGTATATCCTCATGATCATTTTACTACTCGCCAGTATCGTAGCTGGTATTAGCTTAGGTCCATCTGCGGTTGGAATCAAACAAATTATTCCAACGATTTTTGGGAATGGTTCATTTAAAGAGGAATTTATTTTATTTTCTATTCGCATGCCTCGTGTATTTGTTCTTACTTTAGCTGGAATGGCACTCGCCCTATCAGGGGCAATATTACAAACTTTGACGAAAAATGATCTAGCTGATCCAGGTATCATTGGAATTAATGCAGGAGCAGGGGTTGCCATTACAGTCTTTTATTTGTTTGTCGATGCGAGTTCAAAATATTATGCGTATCAATTACCCGCAGTGGGATTTTTAGGTGCAATCATTACAGCTGGGTTAATCTTTATCTTTACCACTGATAAACGAAACGGGATCCAGCCAGTCAAGTTAGTATTAATGGGCGTAGGAATTGCTTCCGCTTTGTCAGGCTTAATGGTAATTATGATTTCCGGAGCTAAAAATGAAGATGTTCAATTCATCACAAAATGGCTTTCAGGTAACATTTGGGGAGCGGATTGGCCATTTATATTAGCGCTTCTTCCATGGCTGATTGTAGCTATTCCTGTTCTCCTTTGGAAACAAAAATCAATGAATTTATTAGTGCTGGATGAAACCGTAGCAAAAGGATTAGGAGTTTCCATTAACCGCGATCGTATCCTTTTATTAGTCATAGCTGTGGCATTAGCAGGTTCAGCGGTTTCTGTGGTAGGAAGTATTAGTTTTATTGGACTCATTGCTCCACATATTGCTAAACAATTGGTTGGTTCAAAACATCAAAACTTCCTGCTGTTATCACCCATAATTGGTGCGGCCATATTAGTTTTTGCCGATACGATTGGCCGAATTATTTATACTGAAACCATTCCAGCAGGTATCATAGTTGCCATTATCGGAGCACCCTACTTCTTGTACTTATTGAGAAAATCAATCTGATTATTTAATTTTACTATTGACTTAAAAGTAAATTTTGAATAAACTGTAAAAAATTACTCAAAAGCAATGAAGAGAAAAAGTAAAATGATTTGTTTTTCTAAAGAGAGCTTTGGTAGCTGTAAAGAAGCAGAAACATTCATTTGAACAATGGTCTCTGAGCTTCGTACCGAACATACTTCTATAAGTAGGATACGACGAGATTTGGCACTCGTTATAAATGTCACAGTATAAAGGTAAGATTCATTACTCCGTACTTGTCGAGGCAAATGGTGTGAGCCATTTGCAAAATAAGGTGGTAACACGTGGAAAGATAAACCCCGTCCTTAACTAATACAGTTAAGTGCGGGGTTTTTTGTGTTTTATATTAGTTAGGAGGGTTTATTTATGAGTATTTTTATTGGTGGAGCATGGGCTTATGCAAATGGCTCATTGCATTTAGGACATATTTCAAGTTTACTTCCTGGTGATATTTTAGCTCGATATTACCGTTTAAAAGGTGAAAAGGTTTTATATGTTTCAGGTAGTGATTGCAATGGGACTCCGATTGCGATACGGGCAAAACAAGAAGGCGTTACACCTAAAGAAATTGCAAATCGGTATCATGAAGAATTTACAGATTGTTTTTCTAAATTAGGGTTTTCTTACGATACATACACAAGAACGGATACAGCTCATCACCATAAAATCGTTCAAGAGATATTTTTAGAGTTGCTTGAAAAAGGTCTGATTTATAAAAAAGAAATAGACCAAACGTATTGCGAATATGATCAGCAATTTTTACCTGATCGCTATGTTGAAGGGATTTGTCCTAATTGCGGTGCGCATTCTCGAGGAGATCAATGCGATGCTTGTTCCACTGTATTAGAACCACTTGAACTATTAGAAAGAACCTGTAAACTCTGCGGAAACCCTCCTGCTACAAGAAAAACAGAGCATTTTTACTTTTTATTAAGTTCCTTACAAACGAGTTTAGAAACCTATGTGAAAGAAGCTGAAAGGAACAATCTTTGGCGAGAAAATGCGCTTTCATTAACCAAAAGGTACTTAAAGGAAGGATTGCTAGATAGGGCCGTTTCAAGGGATCTGCCCATAGGAGTCGATGTCCCAGTAGCTGGGTATGAAGATAAGAAAATCTATGTGTGGATTGAGGCAGTGTCAGGCTACTACACAGCAAGTAAGCTTTGGGCGAAAGAAACAAACAATGATGACTCCGTATTTTGGAACAGCTCTGCCACATCCTATTACGTTCATGGAAAAGATAACATCCCATTTCATTCCATTATTTGGCCGGGCATATTGACAGGTCTTGGGAAAGAACCTTTACCTACTCACATTATTTCAAATGAGTACCTGACATTGGAAAAAAAGAAATTATCAACGAGTCGTAATTGGGCGGTTTGGGTACCTGATATTCTGGACAGATACGATCCGGATTCGATCCGATATTTTTTAACGATCAATGCACCCGAAAGTCGGGATGCTGATTTTTCTTGGAAGGAATTTATTTATAGTCATAACACGGAATTATTGGGGGCGTATGGAAACTTTGTCAATCGGACGTTAAAGTTTATTCAAAAGTCCTTTAACGGGATCATTCCCGCAAACGATATTACTCCGATTATCCAGAATAAAGTGATCCAGGGATATGATGAAGTAGGAAGGTGCATAGAAGCGGGTTCATTTAAACAAGGATTAGAAAAAGTTTTCGGTATCGTTAGATTCTCGAATAAATACTTTGATGAACAACAACCTTGGATACAGATAAAGGAGAATCCTGTGTCTTGCCGGCAATCACTGGCAGATTGCGTCTATCTTATAGCCAATTTAGCTCAAATCCTGTCACCATTCCTTCCTTTTTCAAGCAGCAAGGTTAAAAAAATGATTAATAGCACAGAAGATGGTTGGAAGCCAATTATAGTTACACCAGGGGAACTGTCAACTGTGGAACCGTTATTTGTTCGGATCGAGCTTGAAAGAATTGAAGCAGAGCGAGCAAGGTTAGCTGACCAAACTATTTGAGGAATTCTACTCAGCTTATGTATTACATCTATAAAGAATGATAAAAATGAGTTTTCACTCCAATGGAAGGTGTCATACATGATATAGACCTTAGTAAACACGATAAAGTAGGAGTAATGCCGCCATGTACTACCTCCTTTTTAACAGAAATCCTATGTAAAATAATATTCATGCTGTCTACCTTTAAAGTCATGTTGTTCAAAAAAACTAACTGTGTGATAATGTTATATAGTATTTTGGAGAAGAATAACGAGAATCAGACAAATACGAACTACAACATTGGTGACTGCTAAAGGAGATCATGATGGGGAAATTGGAAGAAAGTTATCTACTAGCAATCGAACAAACAAAATATAAAATTATACAAGACATAGATCGGTATTTAGAGGATAAAGAAAAGATACCTGTATATACGGAGTATATTTCTGACCGGCATACCTATTTAGAAGGTATTTGGTTAAATGTGTGGTTGAATAAGGCTTCTAATGACGTGCCTAGGAAAGAAAAAAGAACTTATCTTAAGAGTAAGGGATTGAATACGAATGATATCCCTCATAAAGTTCTGAATACGATGTTCCGTAACGAATTAAAAGGTTTTGATCCTTTTCCAGTGCTAGAGTGGCTTACGCAAATGTATGCAGAAAACGCTGTTGGATGGGAACAGCGTTATCTCGAAGCTAGAGCAAACTTCTTTAAGAGGCAGAATGAAAAAAAACTTGCAGAAGAGCGTTGGAATGTTCGTCTGCAGCTGCAGAGTGCGGTGCATGACTATATAGATAATCATTCTCTTCTTCTTTATATATATGTGAGAAATCATGTGGCCGAAAAGTTAGTGGAAGACTTTAAACATAATCAACGCTACCAGAATATTGAACTGTTCGAGCTGGAAGAACGACTAATCGAACAAGGATCATTTGATACGAAAGATTATATTATGGTAGATGAATTCTTTGAAGAGTTAACAGGAGCAGTGCATTCTGTCTTTGATTGGGGCAGGAGCCGGTATGAATATGAGACGTATTATTACCGTTATGAAAAAATAGTACAGGATTTCCTTTCAGAATTTGTTCCTGAACTAGTGATCAAATATATACCGGAAGAGCTGCTTCATAAATTTGCAGAGGTGTATGAGGAAAACTTAAGTACGGTAGCCATTAAAGGACTATTAGGTGATGAGTTAAACGATTTCGCGGAAGCGTGCTTTGAAGAAATTCAAGACGAATACCTCGCTGATTTGGTAAAACTAATTGCCACTCCTTTTGACGAAGTCGTTCATCTTGAAATTTTTGAAAAAGACGAACAAGAGAGAGAACAAAGGAAAGCAGAAGCCCTGGCTGAACAGGTACGGAAAAAGGAAGAAGAAGAACGGATTCTAAATGATATCTTTGGAAAGGCCTATGCCCCTTCATTAGGAAGGAGCATTAAATATATTTTACACATTGGTGAAACGAATACAGGGAAGACGCATCAGGCGCTGCAAAAAATGAAGGGAGCTGAAAGCGGACTGTATCTTGCACCACTAAGACTTCTTGCCTTTGAAGTGTCCGATAAGCTCAATGCAGAAGGAATTCCTTGTACATTAAAAACAGGGGAAGAGGAAAAGGTTATATCAGGAGCTAAGCATTATTCTTCAACGGTAGAAATGTTTCATGAGAAGGACCATTATGATGTCATTGTCATTGATGAAGCACAAATGATTGCTGATAAAGACCGGGGCTTTTCGTGGTATCGGGCCATAATGAATGCGAACGCAAAAGAAGTACACGTCATCGGTAGCTGGAACATTAAAAATATGCTTTTAACACTTTTGGAAGAAAGTAATGTTGAAATTTACGAATATAGTCGGGAATTCCCTTTAGAAGTGGAATCAAGGGTATTCAGTCTTCGAGATGCTAAAAAGGGAGATGCACTTGTCTGTTTTTCAAGAAGGCAAGTACTCGAAACGGCTTCTAGCCTACAACGCAGCGGTCATCGAGTAAGTATGATTTATGGCAGTATGCCTCCTGAGACTAGAAAAAAACAAATGGAACTGTTTACGAGCGGTGAAACAACCGTTGTGGTAGCAACAGATGCAATTGGTATGGGCTTGAATCTTCCAATCCGCCGCATTGTCTTTCTAGAAAATGAGAAGTTCGATGGAACGAGCAGAAGAACGTTGACATCTCAAGAAATCAAACAAATTGCTGGCCGGGCTGGGAGAATCGGTCTCTATGATATTGGCAAGGTAGCTTTTACAGCTGATATCAAGAAAATGCAGGCATTGCTTGAAAAGATTGATGAGCCCGTTCAAAACTTTGCGATCGCTCCAACTTCAGCCGTTTTTGAACGTTTTCAAAAGTACTATCGAGATCTGGGGACGTTTTTCGATTTGTGGATGCAGTTTGATCCGCCAAAGGGAACCAATAAAGCTTCTCTTATAGAAGAACGGGAGCGTTACGAGCTGGTTCGCGATACAGAGATAGAAGCCAGGTATTCTTTAATGGATTTATATGGATATCTTCATCTGCCATTCTCATCAAAAGAACCTGCGCTCATTCGTCAATGGCTCAACACACTTGAAGCGATTGCTGAAGACCGAGAACTTCCAGAACCACTCATAAAAACAAGGAATTTAGAGGATATGGAGCTATCATATAAAGCAATCGGTCTGCATTTGCTCTTTTTATATCGGTTAGGCAGAAAAACAGAAGCTGTTTATTGGGAACGGGTACGTGAAGATATCAGTAACAGCGTACACGATCACTTAAAAGATGAATTACAGAATTACCAGAAAAAATGCAAGCGATGTGGGAAAAAGCTCCCCGACGAAGCTCGTTTTCCAATCTGTGATGCTTGTTTTCAAAATGGACACAAAAGAAATAATCAAAACCGCTTTCATAAATAAAGCAACAAGCACCCTAATACCAAGCTAACTTGGAATGGGGTGCTTTTTATATGGGTATTTTTCATGAATTCTTACTAAAAATGCTGTTTTCTATACACCAATCTATCCTGTATACTTAACAGAGGTAATAATTGAAAAAATTTTATACATAATGATCAATATTTACTGTTCGTTTTAGGAAGGGGGAGTCCTATGATTATTTCCATTATATTAGTGTGCGTTATCATGATTGCTGCTCTGATTGCTACCTTAGCATTAGGCGGAAAAAGTGATGAACATTATTCGCGGGCAACAAAAGGGAATTTGACGAGATTAACGTGGATCTATGTCATTTTAGGGGTTGGCTTAACGATAGGTGTAGGTGTGTATATCATCATCGTGTAAAGTATGTATGACGGTCAAGGAGAATATGGAATGAGGAGCTGCTTATACGCTTCTCTTCTGTACTTTCTAAAGTGTGTTGTCCAAAGGATATAGGTAATGTTATTAAAATAAATTGTGGGAGAATTAATATGCAAAAGAAAATATACATTGTCAGGCATTGCGCAGCACAGGGGCAGCCTTCAGAATCACCATTAACAGAACAAGGTTTAATACAAGCAAAACAGTTAGGTGATTTCTTGATTCATGCAAAAATCGAGCGAATCATATCAAGCCCGTTTTTGCGAGCTATTCAATCCGTAGAACCAGTAAGTAAGCGTACAACTTGTCATATAGAGATTGATGAGCGTCTCTCTGAACGGATACTAAGCAAATTGGATTTATCTGATTGGTATGAAAAATTAAGAGCAACATTTGATGATATGGAGTTAACATTTGAAGGAGGCGAGTCTAGTCAAGAAGCGATGAATCGCATCGTAAATGTTGTAGAAGAGGTTTTAGAAAGCGGGGCTAAAGAGACAGTGATCGTCAGTCATGGGAATATAATTTCTTTACTTTTAAAACATTACAATCCTGACTTTAACTTTGAATGTTGGAAAAAACTCAGTAATCCTGACGTTTTTCTCTTAACCTATGAGGAAAGTGAAGTACACTTAAATCGTGTATGGATTGAGAAAGATGTGTAAAGGACTTAAATAATCAGAAAAGTTAAAATTTAATTGACTGAAAATTATTTTGTATTTAAAATGAATCGCAGGAGGTAATATTGAAGCGTTCTTAGATCATCCCTTTATAACAGTTGGTATGGATATATAAAACATAAAATGTAAGCGCATACAATAGGGCAAGGAGGAATTTTATGAAGAAATGGCTTGTGAAGGAATTGGGAGAACCACAGGATGTGTTAAAAATTGAAGAATCCGATAGACCAGTGATAAAAGATGGGGAAGTGATAATCGAGGTGAAAGCTGCCGCACTTAATTTTTTGATATTCTCTTATGTCAGGGGAAATACCAGGAAAAACCACGGTTGCCATTTACGATTTGTTCAGAAGTTTCGGGTGTTATTATCAAAACTGATGAGCGGAGTCGGTTTTCGGAAGGTCAACGTGTTTTGGCGCTGCCTAAACTACCGAACGGAGGATTGGGTGACTATGTTTCCGTACCAGAAACCTCGGTTTATCAGATCCCTGAATCCATGAGTTGGACGGAAGGTGCAGCGATGTTTATCACCTATCATACCTCCTATTATTCCTTATTTACTCGAGCCGGACTGCAAAAAGGTGAAGTTCTGCTTGTTCATGCAGGTGCAGGTGGAGTTGGTTCGGCAGCCATTCAATTAGGAAAAGCGGCTGGGGCATTTGTCATTGCAACTGCAGGAGGACCTGATAAGGGTAAGATTTGCAAAGAGCTCGGGGCAGATGTGGTGATTGATTACGAAAACGAGGACTTCGTTGAAAAGGTGAAAAAAGAAACGAATGGTAAAGGTGCAAATGTTATTTTTGATCCCGTGGGCGGTCAAGTATTCGATCGATCCAGAAAATGCATTGCCTTTGACGGAAGAATTCTTGTCATCGGTTTTGCCGGCGGAGAGATTCCAACCATTCCAGCGAATCATGTATTAATTAAAAATTATTCAATAGTCGGTGTGCATTGGGGTCTCTTCAATAAACGATCACCAGAGAAAGTTTTTAAAGAACATGAAGAAATACTATCCCTGTTCGAACAAGGGAAAATAAAACCGTTAATTTATCATGAATATGATTTTGAAGATGTGCCACAAGCATTAAACTTACTTGCATCAAGAAAAACTTGGGGTAAAGTTGTTGTGAAGATGTAGTTAGCTCTACGTATGAAAACCCTCATTCCATATGTAATTGGAATGAGGGTTTTTTAGATTTTGTAAAGTTTCTTCTGCTGAAATCGTTTTCACAAATGTTTTTACTAATTATTCTTAACTTTGTATTATGTTCTTGATATAAAGAACCGATATAAGGTTAGTAGATATGAGATTTCTGGAAGGAGAAACAACGTAGATGAAAAAACACGCATTATTATTTCTAGGATTATTATTTATGATAGTCAGTACATTAAGCGGATGTGGAGTTAAAGAAGAAAGTCCTTTGAAAGGAAAGATTAAGATAGGTATTATGTTATCTGATGTGGGCTTAGGTGATCAATCTTTTTCAGATGCTGCTTTTAACGGGTTAGTAAAAGCCAGAGATGAATTAGGGATCATCTTAGATTATCGTGAATTACAAGAAACTAAAACGTATGAAGCGGGCCTCAGACAACTGATTGAAGAGAAGAATGATATTATTATTGGTCTAGGTTTTATGGTTCAAGAGGATATGGAAAAGGTAGCAAAAGAGTATCCTGAACGTACCTTTCTTCTTGTTGACTCGGTTTCGGAGCTGGAGAATGTCACATCTTTGATTTTTAAAGAAGATGAAGGCAGTTATCTAGCGGGAGTTGCAGCAGCGTTAGCAACCCAAACCAAGACTGTGGGATTTGTCGGCGGGGATGATGTACCACTTATTCATAAATTCGTGGATGGTTTTGAGAAAGGTGTTAAATCGATTAATCCAGATATAAAAATAATTACGAAATATGCCGGGAATTTTGGTGACGATGAATTAGGTACTAAACTAGCGAAAGAAATGATTTCTAATAAGAGTGATGTTCTTTATGCGGCGGCAGGTTTAACTGGTATTGGCGTATTAAAGGAAGCTGAAAGACAAAACGTTTATGCGATAGGTGTCGATTCTGATCAGTATTATTTTGCAGAAAAAGCTGTTATTACTTCTATGATTAAAAATGTAGATACAGCTTTATTTGATATTGTTAAGGAGTATACAAACACCAAAAAGCTTCCTTCTAACTCTATTGAATTAGGGTTAAAGGAAAACGGGGTAGGTCTGGCACCAATACGTGTGATTCCGTTTGCAGAAAAAGAAATGCAATCAATAGAGGACGCTAAAAGTAAATTAGCTAATTAACCAACCCATTAGGACACGGACACGGAGGATACAATGACAATTAAAAAGAAAATATTATTGAATTCACTTATAGGGTTAGCCCTATCAATTTTAATGATTGCATTCATTATATTTCGAATGTTATCAATACAAACGTCTAACCAAGATTATGTCAAAGTACTATTAACTGTTGGATCATTGAAGGCTGAAACAAATGCATCAATGCAAAGCTTAAATACATTTGCTTTTAATATGACTGATGCAAACAAAAATATAGCCATTAACGATTTAGAAAATACGGGAGCTACATATAAGGAACTGGATAGCATTCTCAAGGAGAAACAGAGCAGAAAAGTTCTAAAAGATGCAGAAACGAAATTCAAAATCTTACAGAAGGAAGCAATAGCTGCCTTAACGGAGTCAAATGCTTCTGAAGTGAAACGGCAGTCCTTGAGAACTAAAGGTATTGCGAATGATATTTACCTATTAGATCTTTATACGACTAAGCATTATACCTATTTAGAAGAAACTATGAAATCAGATATCGAGTTTGTTATTATGTTTGCTTTAATAGGAAGTGTGATAGTAGCCATTATTACGACACTATTCATACTTAGAATGGCAAATAAAATAACGAATCCTTTGAAAAATTAGCTGAAAATGCAAAGGAAATCGCTGCTGGAAATCTTTTAGTCAGTCACGTTGATTATAAACACAATGATGAACTAGGGGTTCTGAATCACTCGTTTACCAAGATGGTCGACCAATTAACCAGCATACTTACTTCGGTAGATACTGCCAGTCAACGAATAGACCAATTTGCGATAGAATTTGAGATAGAGTATCACTCATTAACTGAATCTAGTAATCAAGTGGCTGTATCAACAGATGAGTTATCAAGAGGAACACAAAGTATCTCTGAGGACTTACAAAGCTCAGTTGAATTAGTGGAGTTGATGGACAAAGAATTCGGAAAGAATGTAGCTCGAGCACAGCAATCGGCTGAATATGCACATGGGACCAATGAGGTAATAAGTGCGGGTAGAGAGGCAATAAATGAACAAAAATCATTAATTACCAAAAATATTAAGGCAACACGGACCATTGAAGCAGCTACCAAGGACTTTTCAATCTACGCAGGAAAAATCGAGGATATGGCTAAAGCCGTTTCCGAGATAGCAAATCAAACCAACCTGCTGGCACTTAACGCAGCAATTGAAGCTGCTCGAGCAGGAGAAGCTGGAAAAGGGTTTGCTGTTGTATCGGATGAAGTCAGGAAATTAGCTGAGCATTCAACACAGGCCACCAAACAAATATTTGAAACAGTTAACTTAATTAAAAATGGTTTGACTTCGATTTCATCCTCTGTTGAAGTTGGAGTAGGAATAACCGATCAACAAAATACCAATATCAATCGTACGTTAGAAACATTTGAACATATAGAAGAAAAGGTAACAGGAATATCAGAGGCATTAGACCATTTAGTTACTGGTGTAGATACATCTAAAAAATCCAATGAACATGTATTACAGAATGTAGAGAGCATAAGTGCTATTGTCGAGGAGACAGCAGCGGGAAGTGAGGAGATATCAGCTTCTACTATTGAGCAGCTACATTCAATTACGAAAGTTGTTGAGAAAGTTTCTTCTTTAAAAGAACTAACGGAAAGTCTGAATAGAACCATCTCTCACTTTCAATTAAAAAAGTAATAAGTAAAAGCGTATCCTTCGAAAAGGGATACGCTTTACTCGTTGTAAGGCTGTGAATTAAAATGGGAGGCTATAAAGTGATTATAATTCAATATTAATAAAGGAAATTAGGAGTTTTTGGAGAAGTGTACTTCTAATGACTCTTTTGCGGTGGTGATTGTTATTGAGTAAGGTAATTCAGGATTCTCCATATAATATAAAAGACTGGCATTTTCCAGCTTTAGTCATGAATTCAACTTGCGAGATTAGATATTGGAGTGGTTACTTCAAGGATTATTTAGAACAAGAAAAAAAGAAAGCGCTTTCAAATTACGAATGGCGATTTCTTGATGATAACAGATTGGCAACGGCACGCTTTCATGATCAATCCTACATATTTTTAACAGCAGCGATTATGGATAATGGCGATACACTCATGATTGGCTGCTCAACATCTTTCCTGGCTCAACTGCAGGTTCGTGTCACTGAATTAGAAAAAATTAACCGTTCTCTTGATGCAACGATTGAAAATTCGTATGATGGAATTTATATCACCGATCAAAAAGGAATTACCCTTTACACCAACTCAGCCATTGAAAGGATAACGGGTATACCTAAAGAATACTACCTTGGTAAATCGGTGGATCAATTGATCAAAAGAGGAATTCTGAATAGCTCTGTTACACATAAGGTAGTGAAGCAAAGGCGAACTGTTTCAGTAGTTCAAGAAAGTACTTCGGA
>NZ_AJTN02000201.1 GCF_000305495.1 Peribacillus psychrosaccharolyticus ATCC 23296
AAAAAAGGTACAACTTTTTTTATTTAGTTACAAAATTTTCGGTATAATAGGGTCGTTTGTCTGAACTGAAGTCGACACCAACGCCTAATTCTCTAAAGTCCTTCTGCAGGATGTTTTCTCGGTGGCCAAGCGAGTTCATAAGCCCCTCATGGGCAAAGATACTGCTGAGCTGTCCAGTAGCTAGGTTTTCCCCAGCTGTGCTAAAACGGATGTTGTCAGCTTTCATTCGGTCGAATGGAGACTCACCTCGGAGGTTAGTATGGTTAAAGTAATTATTCTTAGCCATATCAGCACTGTGCTTACGGGCAGTGTCCTTAACGACTTCATTCCAAGTTAGGAAGTTAAGGCCGTGGGTGACTCGAGCAGCATTAGTCAAATCAAATAATTGATATTCAAATCCTTCTTTAAGTTCATCATTCGGTTCAGGATAGAATGTCTTTTTTTGCTTTTCAAGATCGGCAGATATGATTTGAATCGCCGTAACGTGATCATTTTCATGTTTATCGTAAAAAATAGTAATATAGTTGTCATCGAGTTTGAAGAGGGTAGACTCCTGCGTGTCTTGCATCTGATAAGTAACGATACCTTTTCGCATAGACGTAAGTGGTTCACCAAGAAGCTTAAGTGCTTTATCTTTAGAACTATTCAGTGTGATTCCTGATTTAGAAGTAATTAAGTCCTGATTAGTATACAGCCCAGCTACCTTCCCTGCATCGTTGTAAGCGGCCATAAAGAAATTTTGATAATCAGTATGATAAGCGTGCCAGTTCACACCATACTCATTGATAGACGATCGTTTAGCCTTCCCAACCTGTTTCTCAACCTTTTCCTTAGAATCACCAATTTCGATGTTATAAACAGAGAATGATTGAGTAGTCGGTGAGGTTAAATCAGGTTTTTCCACTGACTTTGACTTGAACTTCGACTCAGGGTCCATTTTTTGATCCAATTTATCAATCAACGTAGAAAATCCAGTTTGTAAACGTTCATAAGTAGAGATAACAGTAGGATTTTCTTTGATAGCTATAATATCTGTCTTAGCATCTATATAGGCAGCTTGATAATTGCCGTTCTTTAAATGGTCGCCGTACAAATTCCAGACGCCAGCTAGAATAAAGCATACAATGATTAATTTAATCAACCGTTTCAAATATTCTCCTCCTAACTTTATATAGTAACGTGTATAGTTGTATCCATTTAAAAAGTTGTATCAAACTATTTTATCTTTTTTTAATAAATAAATGAAACATTGGAGCTCTAGTAAATTAAGTAAAAAAAGAGGGTGACACTAGAACGTTGGCCGTTCGGTGTCACCCTCTTTTAAATCAGCTGATTTTAAAGCTAAAAAGTTTTTGCCATTTTTTCTGTTGTTTAGTCAAGGTAATGCCCATTTTGGCCAATAGAGTCTCACAGAACCTGCCGTTGTCACTGATGACTAACTTACCGGAAGGATCCGCTATTTCTGTTTCCATTCTGCCATGATTCACTGGCATTCCATTGAAGAAGGTAAGCGGCCACTTTTTAATGAGAGCAGCACTACGTGTTTTATTATTATATTCATACAATAGTATGTCTTTATCAATCGTAATAAAGTTTCCAACTTTTTGTTCGTCCTGGTAGTATCCTTCGGAAATAAACTTGGCACTAGGATGTAGCTCCTGAAGCATTCTTATTCCGTTTTTACTAATTCCCATGTTATCCCGCTTGAGCAGGAAAGGGGTGACTTGGATGTTTTTAATATGATAATCATGCAAACGTTCAGCAGTCAGCAAGTATTTAAAATCATGTGTGACAGTTGTTTGTATTGTATATTCAGGATGCGCAAATTTCATTTCCAGTGCATCAAGAAATTCTTTTGAATCCTCATTTTTATTAATATTTTCATAGTTTAAGTGCCCGTGATTTGTAAGGAATGATAAATTCCAATTGTCTTTATTGTTGATATCTGTATCAAAACGGTAGTCCAGCAGTTCTTCAAGACTGTATCTAAAATATTCGTTCAGCCCCAGAAAAGCAAAATACCGACTTGTTAGGATTAACAGGCCAAAGACTTTTGTTTCGTTCTTCACAAATTCCGCTTCAATTGCTTTTAATATTACCTCATCAGAATGAAGGCAGTTTTTTTCAGCTTCAAGCAATAGGGGTTCAAACTGACTGATCAACGATTTTTGTGAAAAAGTCGGCTTGCTTCCAATCCAGTTATACATGATATCCTCCCAGAAATTACTTTATTTTGCTAATTCATTTGTTTATTATAAAGAGTGTTTCAGAAATAAGATAGTGTATTTTTTTCCTTTTTACATTTTTTTATTTTAGCAAAGATTATCTCCACAATATAATAAGTTTTTCGTCAATCTTCGCCATGGTTCTTTCCTTATTTCTTCTGACTGTCGAAATGTATTTCTGCCCTTAATTTCAAACAAAACGTTGTAGCGTCTAGTGATTTTTATAGATTGTCTCCGTATCTTCAATAAGATTATAATTACCTTTGGCTGTATTATATAAGAGGAAATAAAAAATGACAGGACTTTATAATTATTTTCATTTATTTGATTTGCTTTTTGGGTATTTTCCTGTTATTCTAAATAAGAATTATTTTTGTTCGGTACTACGATTACAAAAAGTTTTTACTTTTCGTCTCGATATGTAACTTAGAGCAAGAATAGTAATACATTGTGTGTAAAACGCACTAGGAGGCAACAAAAATGGAACAAGGTAAAGTAAAATGGTTTAACGCAGAAAAAGGATTTGGCTTCATCGAACGCGAAAACGGAGACGATGTATTCGTACATTTCTCAGCTATCCAAAGCGAAGGTTTCAAATCTTTAGACGAAGGTCAAGAAGTTACTTTTGAAGTAGAACAAGGTCAACGTGGACCCCAAGCTTCTAACGTTCAAAAAGCATAATATTGATCCATCATATAGAACAGGCTCTATTTATAGAGCCTGTTTTTTTGTGCCTAAAAGGCTGTTGCTGGCATTTCATCTTTGACGAAACGGTCAAAGGTAGGAAAATAGTTGTTAATTCGATCAGAAAAGTCGGAATATTTCATTTGTTTATTGACATCCATAATGTATACGTGTAAGTTTATAGAGAATTTAATATTGATCTTATCAAGAGAGGCGGAGGGACTGACCCTGTGAAGCCTCGGCAACCGGCCAGAGTACGGTGCCAAATTCAGAAGGACCATGGTGTCCTGAAGATGAGATGTGGTGGTACGTGGTATTTATTTGTACTTTGCCCTTCTCATTGAGGAGGGCTTTTTGTTGTTTTCTGTACGATGTATACGATTTAAAGGGGAGGAAAGAAGATGACACAATTGAAATTTGCCTATTGGGTACCGAACGTAAGCGGGGGATTAGTCATTTCCAAGCTGCCGCAAAGAACAGACTGGAGTTTTGAAGCGAATAAGCGCTATGCACAAATAGCTGAGAAAAATGGTTTTGAATATGCATTATTGCAAACACGTTTTATTGCAAGTTACGGAGCTGAGAACCAACTAGAAGCAATTACTTTAGCGTCTGCTTTAGCAAGTGTCACTGAAAAATTGCACCTTATATCGGCTGTACATCCAGGATTGTGGCATCCTGCGGTATATGCAAAGATGCTGGCAACACTCGATCATATTAGCAATGGGCGGGTAGCGGTTAACATCGTTAGCGGGTGGTTTAAAAAGGAATTCACAGGTTATGGTGAGCACTGGCTTGATCATGATGAACGATACCGCCGTTCTGAAGAGTTTATCGATGTTCTTCGTTCGCTTTGGAAAGAAGAAGAAACAACATATAAAGGCGACTTTTACCGAATTAATCAAGCTCCTTTTAAACCAAAACCAAAGGGGAGAGAAGGTATTCCTATTTTTCAAGGTGGGAATTCGGAAGCAGCAAGAGCGATGGCCGCAAGAGTATCGGATTATTATTTTATGAACGGCAATACACTTGAAGGGTTTAAAAAGCAAATAGATGATGTGAAAGCGAGGGCAGCAAAAGAGGGGCGAGAGGTCAAATTTGCTGCAAATGGCTTTGTAATTGTACGAGATACGGAAGAAGAAGCAATCGCATTGTTGCGAGACATTATAAGTCATGGAGATTCAAAGGCCGTTGAAGGCTTTAAAAACAGCGTGAAGGATGCAGGGCAGTCAACCAAGGATAAAGACGGCATGTGGGCGGAGTCAACGCTCGAAGATCTTGTACAATATAACGATGGATTTAAAACAGGATTGATTGGTACGGCTGAGCAAGTAGCAGACCGGATTATTGAACTTAAGAAACTGGGGATAGATTTACTACTAACTGGTTATTTCCATTATGAGGAAGATTTAGAACGTTTTGGTCAAGAAGTGATTCCCTTAGTCCGCAAAAAAGAAGCAGCACTCACAGTATCTCTAGTTTAAATCATTCCTAAATCCATACCCCATTTATGGGATATGGATTTTTTTTAGCCGCTGAAGTTACTTTTAAACGAACAGGAAAGTTCCATTAATATGTACGAAAGAAATTTGCTGTTAAGAAGAAAGATAGGAAAAGGGATAAACCAACTCGTCATCCTGTACATGATTTCAACTAACGTGTATACTTTATTCAATTAACGCAGAGAATAATTGGGGTGAAGAGTTGGGACATTTATATGGAAAAACGTTTAATTGTGAAAAAGAATTGACCTTGTCGATCATTGGAGGCAAGTGGAAAATGCTTATCCTGTGGCATTTAGGAAGAGAAGGCACCAAACGCTTTGGAGAATTAAAAAAATGATACCTGGTATTACTCAGCGGATGCTTGCCAGCCAATTGCGCGAACTAGAAGATGATTTAATCCTTCATCGGGAGGTTTATCCTGTTGTCCCTCCAAAGGTTGAATATTCATTAACCGAGCGCGGTGAAACGTTAATGCCTATTTTGGAAGCGATGTATAATTGGGGTAAAGAGTATATGGACACTACTTCTGTTGACAAAGTGGTGGAAATATTAGAAAGTCATTAGATATTGTTTTTGCTTAGTATACTTTTTCGCACTATATGCGGAAAAAGTGCGTACTTCTCATCACTTGTACATTGATTTAGAATGACATTAACAACATGAAAGATAAAATTCATAAGGAGAGTGAATAGATTGGAATTACAATTAGCATTAGATCTTGTAAATATAGAAGAAGCAAAAGAAATCGTGGCAGAGGTTGCTGAATTTATTGATATCGTAGAAATTGGAACACCAGTCGTTATTAATGAGGGGCTAAGAGCGGTTAAAGAAATGAAAACTGCTTTTCCTTCATTAAAAGTTCTTGCTGATTTAAAAGTCATGGACGCAGGCGGCTATGAAGTAATGAAGGCTTCAGAAGCAGGAGCTGATATTGTAACAATATTAGGGGCTACGGATGATGCAACTATTACTGGAGCTGTGGAGGAAGCAAAAAAACATGGCAGTAAAATCTTAATTGATATGATAAATGTAAAAGACATTGCACAGCGCGCACAAGAAATTGATGCACTTGGAGTCGATTATATTTGTGTTCATACCGGTTATGACCTTCAAGCAGAAGGTGAAAATTCTTTTGAACAGCTTCGTACTATTAAAAAAGTTGTAAAACAAGCTAAAACAGCTGTAGCAGGCGGAATTAAACTTGATACCTTAGCTGAAGTACTTGCTGCTGAGCCAGATCTAGTAATTGTAGGCGGCGGTATTACGGGTGTGGATGATAAAAAAGCGGTAGCAGCTCAAATGCAGCAAATGGTGAAGCAGGCTTCCGTTAAAGCATGAACACAGTTAATTACACCAAAGTGATTGTAAGTGAACTTGAGCAGACTTTGGCTAAGGTTTCTGCTGATGAGTTAGATCAACTTGTCAACGCTGTCCTGAGGGCAGAGAAAGTCTTTGTAGCTGGTGCTGGACGCTCAGGGTTCATGGCGAAATCCTTTGCGATGCGCTTGATGCATATGGGCGTACAAGCCTTTGTTGTAGGTGAAACAATAACACCTGGAATCGGAAAAGCCGATCTTCTGATTGCAGGCTCTGGTTCAGGCACAACAAAAAGCTTAATCGCGATGGCTGAAAAAGCCAAAAGCCTTGAAGCAATTTGTGCAGCAATCACAATTAATGCTGATTCAAAATTAGCAAACATATGTGATATTACTGTTCAGATTCCTGCCAAGCCAAAAGACAGTGAGAGTACTGAGTACCAATCAATCCAGCCGATGGGATCTTTGTTTGAACAAAGCCTTTTGCTGGTATATGATGCAGTCATTTTAGCGCTTATGGATAAAAAGGAACTCAATGGTCAAACCATGTATGGGCAGCATGCGAACTTGGAATGAAAAATGAAAAATCCCCTCTGTATTTTTATACAGGGGGGTTTTTTTGTCGTTAAAACGAGTGTATAGGACAAACCTGGATGTGGAGAACATGTAAACAAGGAGGCGATAACTAAATGGAAACCATTGAAATTTTGTCCTTGATGATCAGCTTTGGGATGTTTGTGATCGCTATACTCCAGTTTCATGACGATGATAAAAAATTCTAATTCATTAAAAGAGTGAAGCGGGAGAGGGATATTACCCGCTTTTTTTATAGTTGTTCGTACGACTATATACAAATCAATCAGATTCCCATATAGTTACAATAGGGAAAAGAAATAGATACATAGGGGGGACTTTAGATTAATCATTTCTTATTTAATATTCCAGGTAATAATAGCTGGAAGAGATACCTGCTGTCTTCAGTTATTATAATTGCTTCTATATTTGCAGGTAGTTTTCTTTATTTAATTTTAGGTTTTATTTATTCGACAATGAATGGAAGTGATGCCCATCTCGGATCTGGAAACAGGTGAAATAGTGGGGATGGACCCTACTATTGATTTGTTATTCTTAAATTTACTTTATGTCTTTTGGTTCTTAGGTATCTGGTTTTCCATTAGAATCGTTCATAAACGTAAACTTAGAACACTTGTAACAGGGGCCGCACACATTCAGTGGAAACAAATCTTTAGTGGATTCGGGCTTTTCTTTGCGCTTTTATTGATGCTTCAATTCATTTATTTCTTAATATTTCCTGAGCATTATATTTGGAACGAATTTGATGGTTCTAAATTTCTTTTCCTTTTTATCGTTGTTTTATTTTTAACACCGATTCAAACCACTGTCGAAGAATTATTCTTTAGAGGCTTCTTATTACAATGGATTGCAAAACTGAGCAGAAACCCAGTTATACTGTCAATCATCATGGCAATCATTTTTGGTTCATTACATTTTGCTAATCCGGAAATGGAGCGTTCCGCAATTTGGGTGGGGCTGGACTATGTGTTTGTTGGCTTTATGCTGACGTTTATCGCTGTGAAAGTTGGCAGTTCTGAGCTATCGATAGGGGCACATGCAGCGAATAATATGTTCCTTTTTTGGTTCTTAGCTGATGCTGATTCGGTTGGCGGTTCTGTTCCTGCACTATTTACTGTTGCCGGGAATAACCCTGCTGTCTCATTTTTTATGGACGTCGTTTTATTTATCGTATTTTATTTATTAGTCACAAAAAAATTTAAACCTTCAGCTAACGAATTTGTATAAAAAAATGACCATCCTCTCATTTCGAAGGGATGGTCATTTTTTCTTTTAAATGTAATTATATCTTTTTCTTCATCCAGAGTGGATAGATTAGTAATCCGAAGACAAATAATCCGATTCCAAGTAAGAATGTAGTCATATTAGCCGTACCAGTTTTAATGACCCAAATCGAATAGAATAGAGCAATTGCGGTAATGACACCGTCAATTTTCCTTGCTCTTTTCGTTAAGTCATAGGTGTCACCCGTGATAACGAGTTTAAGCTGGTATACAGCAGAAACTAGGTATGGAATTAAGTACGCTAATGTCGCAATTGTCATTGAAAACTTATAGGCTTGAGTAACAGTTACCGAGATAGTCGAGAATAAAAACAGCTGAGTCATAATGTTCGTTAAGGTCATGGAGCGAATGGGTGTGCCATTTTTGTTAGTTTTAGCGAAAAAGGCTGGAAATAAGTTTACCTTTGCCGCTTGATATGGTACTTCAGAGCTGACAACGATCCAACCAATTGCAGAGCCAAGTAAAGAGATAATAGCTAAACCAGACATCAGGTAACTGCCGCCGCTGCCAATCACCTGCTCCAACGCATCTGCAAGTGGTTTTTGTGAACCACGTAACTCTTCTTGAGATAATGCCCCCATTGTTAAGAGGGTAATGCCCATATAGATGATTAGAGATACGATCAGACCGATAATTGTTGCCTTTTTAACATCATTTTGTGATTTAGCCCGGTTTGATAGCATAACAGCTGCTTCAATCCCAATAAACGCCCAGAGCGTAGAGATTGCTGCTGAATTAATTTGACCGCCTAGTGACAAAGGATTGCCGGAAGGGTCGATATATTCAGCGCTTCCGCCAAGGTTAGAAGCATCAAAGATAAATAGTGCTGCAATAATAAAGAAGGCAAATCCTAACACTTTTGTTATCGTTGCTGCTAAATTGAGCTTACCAGCACTGTTAAAGCTTCTGGATAAAATTAATTGAATACCCCATAGTGCTGCAGAACAAATGATGAAGGTAAGTCCTTTACCGACTTCCACTGAGTAGTTTCCTATAGTAAACCAAATTTTATTGCTTTGCATAACTGGGAAAAAGGTTGTTAGGTAACCGGCAAATGAAATGATTACAGAAGCAGTAGCTGCCCAGTTTGCTGCCCAATATCCCCAAGCCATACTATATCCCGCAATCCGACCGGTTTTTGGTGAAGAAAACATATCCTGTGCATAGCTTTGAGGTCCAGCTTTCAGTTCGGGCTTACGTACGGCTAAATTTCCAAAGACTAAAGCGATAAATAATACCCCTATTCCAGTTACTGCCCAAGCAAGTGTTGAACCAAGTGGACTTGAATCAACGGCTAGAGTTGCTGGAAGGATGAAGATCCCACTGCCGACCATATTTCCAATTACGAATGTGGTTAGTATCCACAATCCCCATTTTTTATCCATCATAATCTACCTTTCTAATGAATCAATTTTTTTGATATTCCCATGTGTTTTTACTTATAAGAAGCAGTAGAATCCTGCCAAATGTATCAGTTAAAAAACAATGTAGTCATATGATATATAGTCTGTAAAAAATTTAAATAACTACCTTAATACTTTGTCAGTATAATACAATATTTTAGTCTGGTAAAGTGGTAAATAACTAAAACATCAAAGTAAAATAAATGAAAATCATCACAATAGTTAGAAAATAAGAGTTATGTGAGTTGTTTTCCAATAGACTAGCATAATTTAAATAGATAAATAATTAAGAATAGTATGTATAATTAGATTGAAAAAAATTCCTTTTTGAAATATAATTTATAGAATATTTAAATACTTCCAACAGGAGGAACTATCATGAAATTATTTATATCTGTGGATATGGAAGGGATTACGGGTTTAGTAGATTATACCCAAGTTGATTCTGGGAAGCATAATTATGAGCGAAGTCGAATTATTATGACAGATGAGGCAAATGCGGTGGTCGAGTCAGCCTTCAAGTCGGGCTGCAAGGAAGTGTTTGTAAATGATAGTCATTCCAAAATGAACAATTTGCTTATAGAGAGGTTTCATCCAGAAACACAAGTGATTACAGGGGATGTTAAGCCTTATTCTATGGTACAAGGCCTTGATTCTTCCTTCACAGGAGCGATTTTTACCGGGTATCATGCAAGAGCTTCCGTACCGGGGGTTATGTCACACTCTATGATTTTTGGAGTCAGAAATATGTACATAAATGATGTAACCATCGGAGAATTAGGATTTAATGCGTACGTTGCCGGTCATTATGGCGTTCCAATCTTAATGGCAGCGGGAGATGATCGTGCCGCTTTAGAAGCAGAACAGCTTATTCCTAATATCACGACAGCCATAGTGAAGAAAACGATCTCCCGTTCCGCCGTCACGACACTCACCCCAGCTAAAGCTCAAGAGCTTTTAAAGGAAAAAACTGCGCTTGCTCTAAAAAACAAAGACAAAGTAAAACCTCTTATCCCTCCGAACAATCCACTTTTAGCAATCGAATTTGCTAATTATGGACAAGCTGAATGGGCAAACTTAATGCCCGGAACAGAATTGGTACCTGGAACAACCACTGTTCGTTTTCAGGCAAAAGATATTTTAGAAGCATACCAGGCCATGCTTGTCATGACAGAATTAGCGATGAAGACAACATTTTGCTAGGGAGGATTAGCGTATGACTTCTTACATATTAAAGCGGCTAGGAGCTATGCTAGTGACACTGTGGCTGATTGTTACGCTGACATTTTTCCTTATGCATTCCGTACCAGGGTCACCATTTAATGAAGAAAGAACAACAAACGAGGCAATTCAAAAAAACCTAGAGGCGTATTTTCATTTAGATGAACCTCTGTATGTACAGTATGGAATCTATATGAAGTCACTGGTTACATTTGATTTCGGTCCATCGATCAAACGATCATCAGATTCAGTAAATGCGATGCTTGAAAGAGGGTTTCCAATATCTTTTGAACTTGGCTTTATCACGTTAGTCACAGCAATCGTTTCTGGCTTGTTTCTTGGAATTATTGCGGCGCTTCGTCACAATGGTTTCGTTGATTACTTAGCTATGACCATTGCTGTTTTAGGCATTTCCATACCGAACTTTGTCCTAGCCACTTTGCTAATTCAACAATTAGCTGTCACCTATGAGATTTTTCCGGCAGCAACATGGCAAAGTCCAATGCATATGGTACTGCCAACACTTGCACTTGCAACAGGGCCAATGGCGATCATTGCCCGGCTGACTCGCGCGAGTATGCTTGAGGTATTAACACAAGATTACATAAGAACAGCGAAAGCAAAAGGATTATCACCAGTTAAGATTGTATTTAAACATGCATTAAGAAATGCGATGCTTCCGGTAGTAACGGTTTTGGGGACGCTTGCCGCCAGTATTTTAACCGGAACGTTTGTCATTGAAAAAATCTTTGCTATTCCAGGTATGGGAAGATATTTTGTTGAAAGTATCAGCAACCGTGATTACCCCGTTATCATGGGAACAACGGTTTTCTATAGTGCGATCCTAATCATCATGCTTTTTTTGGTCGACATCGCCTATGGACTTCTCGATCCACGAATAAAACTGCATAAGAAGGAGGGGAGATAATGGAACTGCGTAAGAAACAGAATTCACTCATCACCCCGGACATCCCCGATGAGTGGTTTACTCCAAGGGCAAAGGATATTGAACAGGCAGAAAAGGTTACAAGGCCAAGTCTTTCCTATTGGAAGGATGCTTGGTATCGGCTATTAAAAAATAAGCTTGCTATTCTAGGACTTTTCTTCTTACTGTTTGTCGTTTTTATGGCCATATTCGGTCCATTAATTTCCCAGCATGGTTTAGATCAAAAGCTGCAGGACCAAAACTTACCACCATCCACTACCTATTGGTTTGGAACAGATGGATTGGGCCGAGATGTGTTTACACGGACTTGGTATGGAGCTCGGGTTTCGTTATTTGTCGGTGTGGCGGCAGCATTAATAGACTTTATTGTCGGTGTTACATATGGAGGGTTTTCAGGTTATAAAGGCGGTAAAATCGACAATTTCATGATGCGTATTATTGAAGTTCTGTATGGTCTGCCGCATCTATTGGTTGTCATCTTGTTAATGGTTGTAATGGGGCCGGGTCTTGCGACAATCATTGTTGCCTTATCGGTAACAGGATGGATTGGAATGGCACGGATTGTTCGCGGGCAGGTTTTACAAATAAAAAACTATGAATTTGTATTGGCTTCTAAAACATTTGGGACCAAAACAGGTCGAATTATTCGAAAAAACTTACTACCCAATACAATGGGGCCGATTATCGTACAAATGACTTTGACGGTACCAGCCGCGATATTTGCAGAAGCTTTTTTAAGTTTCTTAGGTCTTGGTATTCAACCACCGTTCACCAGCTGGGGAATGATGGCTGATGAGGGGTTATCATCTATCTTAACGGGTTATTGGTGGAGATTATTTTTCCCGGCATTCTTCATCTCTGTAACAATGTTTGCATTTAACGTGCTGGGAGACGGACTCCAGGACGCACTAGATCCAAAAATGAGGAGGTAAGCAGCATGGAAAAAATCCTTCAAGTGAAAGACCTTCAAGTCGCATTTAAGACATTTGGTGGTGAAGTTCAAGCGGTTCGCGGGGTAACCTTTGATCTTTTAAAAGGAGAGACGCTGGCCATTGTAGGAGAATCAGGCTGTGGTAAAAGTGTGACTTCACAGGCCATTATGGGATTGATTCCATCGCCTCCTGGTAAAATTGCCGGCGGAGAAATTATCTTTAAAAATCGTGATTTAACGAGTTTACCAGAAAAAGAGTGGCGTAATGTCCGCGGAGCAGATATTTCCATGATCTTTCAAGATCCAATGACAGCCTTAAATCCAACATTGACTGTTGGAGAGCAAATTATTGAAGGAATTATTCAACACGAAAAAATAGCGCGGACTCAAGCAAAAGCGAAGGCCATTGACATGCTGAATCTGGTAGGGATTCCCGTTCCTGAATCAAGAATGAAGCAATATCCTCACCAGTTCAGCGGCGGTATGCGTCAGCGAATTATGATTGCAATGGCTTTGATTTGTCAGCCAGAAATTTTGATTGCCGATGAACCAACCACAGCTCTTGATGTGACAATTCAGGCACAAATTCTTGAACTTTTTAGAGATATCCAAAATCGAACCGGTGTATCGATCGTTCTTATTACACATGATCTAGGAGTAGTAGCACAAGTCGCTGACCGAATTGCGGTTATGTATGCAGGTAAAATTGTTGAGACCGGCACAAGAAGAGAAATCTTTTATAATCCCCAGCACCCATATACAAGGGGGCTGTTACAATCGGTTCCAAGATTGGACAGGGAGGATGCTGAGCTGATTCCAATAGCGGGCTCACCACCAGATTTATTTGCTCCTCCAACAGGCTGTCCATTTACGGCAAGATGTGAATCAGCTATGGAAGTATGCAGCCGAGTTTATCCGATTGAAACGAAGCTGTCGGAGCAGCATCAAGTGCATTGCTGGTTACAGGACCAACGAGCTCGGAAACTGGCTGTACCGGTTATAACAATTAGTTAATAATCATTCCGGTGGAGTGGTTTTTATAAAAATTAAGGGGGAAGAAAATGAAAAAACTATCGATGTTACTGCTTATAATCATGGTATTTGCACTTGCTGCTTGTACGGCTAACGAAAATGCCGGTACAGAAAAGAAAGAAGGGGAAGACAAGAATAGTAAAAAGGAAAAAATCCTTTATCTTAATAATGAATCAGAACCCACTTCGTTTGACCCTGTGATCGGGTATGATATTAAATCTTGGGATCCATTGAACAATCTGATGGAGGGGTTAACCAGACTGGGAAAAGACAATAAACCAGAAGGGGCAATGGCTGAAGACTGGAAAGTATCAGACGATGGCAAAACGTATACATTCAATCTTCGTAAAGATGCTAAATGGTCTAATGGTGATGATGTTACAGCAGGAGATTTTGTCTTCGCTTGGAAAAGACTGCTTAATGCTGAGACTGGTTCCGGAGCAGCGTTCTTAGGCTACTTCATTGAAGGTGGAGAAGCTTATAATACGGGAGAAGGTACAGCAGATGATGTGAAAGTAAAAGCTGTTGATGAAAAGACGTTTGAAGTCACGTTAACAAGTCCTCAAGCATACTTTCTTAGTGTCATTACAAACCCTGCCTTTTTCCCAGTGAATGAAAAAGTAGCTACTGAGAATCCGCAATGGTTTGCTGAAGCGGATAGTTTCGTTGGCAATGGGCCGTTTAATTTAACGGAGTGGGTGCATGACAGTCACTTTGTTATGAAGAAAAATGATACGTATTGGGATAAGAAAAGTGTGAAACTTGATCAAGTAAATTGGGCGATTATTGATGACAGAAACACTGCATACCAAATGTTCCAAAAAAATGAGTTGGATGTATCTGCTATACCGCCTGATTTAAGTGAACAGCTTATGAAAGATGACAAAGTAAAAATTGATGACCAAGCAGGACTGTATTTTTACCGCTTCAATGTAACCATGGAGCCTTTCCAAAATAAAAATATTCGAAAAGCGTTTGCCTTAGCTGTTGATCAAGCACAGCTTGTAGACTATGTAGTAAAAAATGAACATAAACCAGCATATGGGTATGTTTCAAATGGATTTGAAGATCCATCTGGAAAAGATTTCAGAGAAACGAATGGCGATTTAATTAAAACCGATGTTAAGCAAGCAAAAGAATTATTAGAAAAAGGATTAAAAGAAGAAGGATACGAGAAGCTTCCAGAAGTAACGTTAACATACAGTACACTTGATACCCATCAAAAAATTGCTGAGGCTATGCAGCAAATGTTTAAAGATAACCTTGGCGTCGAGGTCAAATTAGCAAGTGTGGAAGCCAATGTATTCGCAACAGATCAAAAAGCTTTAAAATACCAATTTGCCCGCAGCTCGTTCATTGCTGACTATGCAGATCCAATTAACTTTGTAGAAAATTTCCAAACTGGTCACCCGAACAATCGTACAGGTTGGGGAAATAAAGAATACGATCAGTTAATTAAAGATGCTAAAAATGAAAAAGATGAAGCCAAACGTTATGAATTAATGTATAAAGCTGAAAAATTCCTTATGGAAGAAGCACCGTTTGTTCCCATTCACTTCTATAACCAAGTTTCCCTTTTTGGTGAAGGTGTAACAGATATTGTCCGTCATCCAGTTGGTTATATGGAATTGAAATGGGCAGATAAAAATTAATTTGAAATGATCCAAGACTACTGGCAGAATGGGGATGTTCCTTGGACATCCCCATTCTGGATAAGATAAGGATGTGAGAAACATGATCGTTAAACCAAGCCGGCTGCAAAGGGGAGATACTGTTGGAATTATTGCGCCTGCAAGTCCGCCGAATCTTGAAAATTTACAACGGTCTCTGGCCTTTCTATCGGATTTAGGGTTAAAAGTGAAAATGGGTCAGCATGTAGAACAAATAAATGGTTATTTAGCAGGATCAGATAATGAAAGAATAGAAGATTTACATACCATGTTCCAAGATGATGAAGTCAAAGCGATTATCTGTGCCGGAGGCGGGTATGGAACCGCACGAATTGCAGACAGAATTGATTATTCCTTAGTGGCAGCGAATCCAAAAATATTTTGGGGTTATAGTGATATTACTTTTTTACATCAAGCTTTTTTGAAAAAAACGGGCTTGGTCACATTTCATGGACCGATGTTGGCTTCAGACATTGGGAAGGAAGAAGTTGACGAGTTATCAAAAAAATTATTTTCACAGCTTTTTGCACCGGAGGAGTTTACCTACAATGAAGAAATTTCTCCTCTACATACTGTCGTTAGCGGAAAAGCGAGCGGACAGTTGATCGGCGGAAATTTGTCATTATTAACAAGTACCCTTGGCACGCAGTTTGAACTGGACACAGTGGGAAAACTGCTGCTGATTGAGGATGTCAATGAAGAACCACGTGCAATAGATAGGATGCTGAATCAATTATATATGAGTGGAAAGTTGAGTCAGGCCGCGGGTATCGTAATTGGCGATTTTGCCAATTGTGTTCCTTCAAGAAATTTGAGTTTATCGCTGGATGAAGTACTTAATTATTATCTTAAGTTTGTAAATAAACCGGCGCTTTCAGGCTTCAAAATCGGTCATTGTTCACCTAATATCTCCATACCGCTGGGCGTTGTTGCAACACTTGATGCGGATAAAAAAGAGTTCATTGTATCAGCGGGAGTCGAATAGTTTAGAACAATACCGTAAGGTCACAGACGGGAATATCGAGTATTTCAGCCTAATTTCAATCTATATCCCCTCATATAAATTCAGACATACTCATAGAAGGAAGGTCATCATATGAAAATTGTCCAAATGGATACGTTTAAGATCGCTGTTCCTTTAATAAAGCCATTTAAAACCGCCTTACGGACAGTTAATACAGCGGAAGCTATTTATGTGAAAATCATTTGTGATACTGGCGTGATTGGTTGGGGAGAAGCACCGCCAACGCTTGTTATTACAGGAGATAGTTTACAAAGTATCGAGACAACTATTCAAACTGTTATCAAACCTGTTTTAATAGGAAGAAGTTTGTCGAATTATGAAGATATTTTCCGGGAAATGAATGCAAGTATTGTCGGTCATTCAAGTGCAAAAGCTGCGGTAGATATGGCGGTTTATGATTGTTTATCACAGCATGCTAATATGCCGCTCTATCAATTTCTAGGCGGTTATCGAGACAAACTTGATACCGACTATACCGTAAGTGTTAATAGTCCTCAAGAAATGGCTGAAGATGCTGTTTCGTACATTCAGCAAGGCTTCAATGTGTTGAAAATTAAAGTCGGAAAAGATGATAGTTCAACAGATATTGATCGGATTTCAGCCATCAGAGAACAGATTGGTAAAGATGTCGTGATCAGACTCGATGCGAATCAAGGCTGGGAGCCGAAAGAAGCTATTCGAGTAATCCGAAAAATGGAGGATCTCGATTTACAAATTGAACTCGTTGAGCAGCCTGTTAAAGCATGGGATATACAGGGAATGAAGCAGGTGACAGATGCTGTCGATACACTGATTATGGCAGATGAAGCTGTTTTTACACCTAAACAGGCCTTCGAAGTATTAAAAACGAGAAGTGCCGATTTAATAAACATTAAGCTGATGAAAGCAGGCGGCATCCATCAAGCTCAAGCCATCAATAGTATGGCAGAAGTATGCGGTGTCGAATGCATGATGGGAAGTATGATTGAAACAAAGCTTGGTATTAGTGCTGCGGCTCATTTTGCAGCTAGTAAAAAAAATATAACGCGCTATGATTTTGATGCACCATTAATGCTGTCCAAAGACATAATTAATGGCGGAATTATCTACCAAGGAAGAAACATTAGGTTAAGCGATATTCCTGGATTAGGCATTAAAAGCATTGATTTAACTGGAGGTGCAGGGGATGGGAACTAAGTATATCATCAATGTACCTGTTGCAGGTATTTGGACAAATCCGGATAGCGTGAGGGAGATTGACAGACAAGCAATTTCTAATCCTGTATTCCTTGAAGAGTGGCTGGACGAAATGACTTACGATAATAGGTTGGCGCTGTGTGACCAAAACCTATTACAAACACAAGCCCTAATTGGCGAAGAAGTTGAGGTTATCCATGAAATAGACGGTTGGTCAGAGATCATCCTTCTGGGGCAGCCCACAAAAAAGCATCCTCGTGGTTATCCAGGTTGGATTCCTAGTATTCAATTGACAGAGGTAAAAGATTGGAATCTTGACGATAAGGTAGCTGTAGTAACGAGTAAGCAAACTGTTATCTATTCGGAAGATGAAACGGAAATGATGAAGCTTAGTTATCAAACAGTTCTTCCTATTCTAGAAGATAAACAGGATGAGATCGTTGTTCAATTACCAGCAGGGATAGGGGTCATGAAAGCCAATGACGTAGAAATACTATCATCACTCGCAAACAGACAGATGGGAATGGGACAGCAAATCATTAACAGCGGCGAGAAATTTTTGGGTCTTCCTTATTTATGGGGCGGCACTAGCAGTTATGGCTATGATTGCTCTGGATTCACGTTCAGTATGTGTAAAGCGAATGGGTACGAGATTCCACGCGATGCAGACGATCAATCTACACAAGGAGTGCAGGTAAACCTTGAAGACATAGAACCTGGAGATTTATTGTTCTTTGCATATGAAGAAGGAAAAGGAACACTACATCATGTTGGTCTATATTACGGCGAGGGCAAATTACTGCATTCACCCAATACGGGGAGAAGTATCGAAATTATCGATCTTGCAGGAACCATATATGAAAAAGAGCTTTGCGGAGCCTGCCGTTATTGGACTGGGACGGAGGAATAGAATGGAAGATCAAACGCTCTTAGAAGTAAAAAACTTAAAAAAACATTTCTCTTTAGGTAAAGGAGAAACATTAAAAGCGGTCGATGGAATATCTTTTAAAGTATTAAAGGGAGAAACCTTTGGTGTTGTTGGAGAATCTGGCTGTGGTAAATCGACGGCAGGACGGACAATTATCGGCCTTTATGATCAAACGGACGGGGAAGTTATTTTTAAAGGGAAAAATATCCATAATATGAATGAAAAAGAACGATTTTCTTTTTATCGTAATATGCAGATGATTTTTCAAGATCCTTATGCTTCCTTGAATCCTCGTTCAACAGTCAGGGAAATAATCTCCGAACCAATGGAGGTTCATGGATTATATCCAGATAAAAAGGAACGATTGGAGAGGGTGCAGGAGCTGCTTGAGGATGTCGGGTTAAATCGTGACCATGCGGACCGTTATCCGCATGAATTCAGCGGCGGTCAAAGACAACGAATCGGTATAGCCCGAGCGCTGGCGCTAAATCCCGAATTTATCATTGCTGACGAACCCATTTCGGCACTAGATGTGTCTGTTCAGGCACAGGTGGTTAACCTGCTAAAACGTCTCCAAAAGGAGAAAGGGCTGACCTATCTCTTCATAGCGCACGATTTGTCGATGGTTAAACAGATTTCAAGCAGAATTGCCGTAATGTATCTCGGACATATTGTTGAGCTGACGGACAGCCGTCAGCTATATAAAGAACCCCTGCATCCATATACAAAAGCGCTGCTTTCGGCCATACCGATACCCGATCCAGATATCGAAGACCAAAGAGAGCGGATTATCCTAGAAGGAGAACTGCCCAGCCCAGTTGATCCTCCGAGCGGATGTGTGTTCCGGACTCGTTGTCCTTATGCAATGGACACGTGCGCTGCACATAAGCCGGAGTGGCAGGAAATTGAAACGGGACATTATGTAGCCTGTCATTTATATAATAAAAAATATTCTCAAGGTGACTTCAGCACAGTAGCTGTAAGCAAGTAGAAAGAAGGAGACTAGATGTCGTTACCGACTATTGAAAAAGATATAATCGAATTAGTTCAGCTATTCGACGGCAGAATCAGCTATAAAATTGAAAAAGACGAACAAGTCATCGAATACAACAGTCATGATATCTATCAATCTGCGAGTCTAATCAAAATCCCAATGCTTGTGGAAGGCTTTCGGCAAGTAGAAAAAAATAAAATTGCTTTTACTCAACATGTTCCCTTTATTCAAGGGGATGTGGCAGGTGGATCTGGTGTGTTGTCAGCCCTATCTAATTCACTTCATTTAACAGTTAAAGACTTGCTTGTTCTCATGACAATAGTTTCTGATAACACTGCAACGAACATGCTGATCAGCTTGCTTGGAATGGAAAACTTTAATACCTGTATGGATGATCTAGGGATGAAAGATACTATGCTGCAAAGGCGAATGATGGATTTTCAGGCAGCTGCAGACGGCCGTGAAAACATTACAACAGCAGCAGATATCGTCACCTGTTTAAAAGCCATCCATAAGGGTGACGAGCTGCTTTCGTCAAGCAGACAGCAAATCCTAGAGATCATGGAAAAACAGCAGTTTTGCGACAAACTGCCTGCCATGATGGGGAACGAAGTGAAAATCGCAAATAAGACCGGTTCCCTTGACGGTGTTTCTCACGATGCAGCTATTATTCGATACGGATCGGAAACGGTCTACGCGGCCATTCTTACTGACCAGATTTCTTCAAGTGAAGAAAGCCGACAACTCATCAGCCAAATCGGTAAATTGATTTATGATGACCTAGTGGAATAAAATAAAAACAGTGCCATTCATACGAATGCACTGTTTTTTTTATGGTATATTATTACAATAAAAGATAAGGAGAATAGTAAGTATGAATGTGAAAAAAAGAAGATTGATTAAACTACTCGTTGCGATTCTTTTAGCGGGAAGTGTATATATAACATTTTTGCATACAAAAATTCACACGTTTAGTCATCGTGAGGTTTTAAAGGAAGCGGATTATCTCATCATACTTGGAGCAAGAGTAAAAGGAAATGTACCATCTCTTGCTCTGCAGTATCGAATTGATGAAGCTGCCAACTATCTAAAGGAAAACCCGATGACGATTGTTATTGTCTCGGGTGGAAAAGGTCCTGGATAGGACATTACAGAAGCAGCGGCGATGCAAACAGAGTTAATCGCACAAGGTATTGATACCAGCCGGATCATTTTAGAAGATCAATCAACAACGACAGACGAAAACATTAAATACTCAAAGCAGTTAATCCCTGCAGATAAAGAAAAAGGGTTACTCGTTACAAATGACTTCCATATTTATCGTGCCGTAAAAATAGCTGAACAATATGATCTGGATATCGGCGGCATCCCAGCAAAAACACCAGGAGTTATAATCTTTAAAACATATGTACGGGAATACATGGCGATTACTAAGTTTTATCTATGGAGTCTTTTTAGATAAGTATTCTAGTTAAACTACTAAAATATCTACAGTTATTTACGAAATTAACGTTCATTTTATTGTAGAATATTTTAAGCTTCTGCCCATCAGCCAAATTGCAAGACTAGTTCCCCACAAGATTAAGGCAGAGCCAAACCCAACTACAGACATAAATGTATTAATCTGATGCTCCCCCAGTGAGATTTTTGCAGGTAAAAACAGCAATGTACTAATAGCTAGTAAACAAAGCAGTGCGCCTGTAAAATAATAGAGTTTGACGTGGAATAGAGAAGCCAACGGGAGAAAATGAACACCGACAATGATAGCTATTAGAACCGGTATAAGTTCAGTGTGACGAGTAACATTACTGACAGCAATCGTGATTGCTATGGCCAAACCCTCTGCCGCAAAAATAACGTTAAACCAAACCCTTCTACGCTTCCCGCGCCTTAGGTCTTCTTTTGAGACCTGATTTGTCAATTCCCCCGTTGCTCGGATTAATGAAACTCCGCAGCTGATTAGTGCTATACCAATGGCCACGGCAGTAAGTAACAATAATGGACCTCCCAAGCCTTCTAATCCCATAATTCCTGTATACGCCCATAGAGTACCGAAAACCGCCATGAAAATTACACCAGATGCCGTTCCGCGTAATGCAGAAGCAGTAATAGTTTTTGATGATTGTGTCACAAATGAAACCACCTTTCAAACAAAGAATAGTTCATTATCGTCCTATACTCATTTAAAGGCCTAGTTCACTCGGAAAAAATCCTTTATCAAGTTACTGAACAGTTGAATAAAATTAACCAACTTTATTATTTATGACTTTATTTTAAGTTAAATACCTTTTTATCAATTTTGGCGTTTTACCCCTTCAATGGGATGTACGGTTAATTAGGTTATAGGACCGTTTAGAACAACAATGTGCTCAGTATCAGTTCAATCAAAAGCAAATTGGAAATTAACGAAGATTGAGAAGAGGGAGAACCAGGCAAAGAGTAATACATAGTTTGAATATACATAAAGCTAATGAAGGTATAGAGTGAGTGCTTAAAACAAATAGTAAGGTAAAATTCGCTAAGAGAGGAATCAGCTATGTCCGTAAAAAAACTGAGTAAAGTATTCCTCTTGGTTTTGCTTATCTATGTGTTTTACGTATGTGTAACTGCCGTGGCAATCTTTTATATTCCTATCGAAAAAGAAGACAACCTAAAAAATGTGCCTTCATTTTTGGGTAAGGATTCGAAGGATCGAGTCTTGCTTCTTGAAAATGGTTATGATTCAGGCATAGCTCGAATTCAAATGATCAAAGAAGCTGAACAATCTATTGATATAGCCTATTATTCATTGGGAAAAGGTGAAACAACAGAGTTATTTCTTGGAGCTCTTTTGGATGCAGCTGATCGAGGCGTCCGCATTCGCGTTTTATTGGATGGGATCTGTCATGGACTGAGAGGAAAAATGAGCGATGCCCGCTATGCTCTGGCCTTACATAAAAACATTGAACTAAGGTATTATGAATCCATTAATTACTTGAAGCCTTGGACTTGGCATAACCGTCTCCACGATAAAATTATGACTGTTGATCAGAAGCTAAGCATCATTGGAGGCAGAAACATAGGGGACAAATATTTAGCAAAGAAACCTCCTGAGGATTTTGTATATGACCGGGATTTACTTATTTATAATGCTAAACAGGATACAGGAAGTGTTATTGTTCAAATGCACAGGTATATGAGTGATTTGTGGAGTCATCCTTATACGAATAAACCCTATTCTGATCTTTCAAAACGGCAAAAGAAAAAAGGGAAGGAAAGCAGTGCGGCGTTAACAACTACATACAAAAACGCTGTTAGCGAACAACGGGAATTTGTCAGCTCATCGATTAATTGGGAACAATCGAGTGTAAAAGCCAATCATGTGTCATTTATTCATAATCCGATTGAACGTTTCCACAAACAGCCTATCGTCTGGCAAACACTTAGCATCCTTGCAGAAAGAGCACAAAAATCAGTCATCATACAAAGTCCCTATATCATTCCCACTAAACCAATGAAAAAGGTTATACCACAAAAAACAAATTCTTCAGTGGAATGGACGATTCTCACGAACTCTGTTAAATCAACGCCTAATATCATGGCCTTTTCCGGCTACCTCGGAACGAGAGACGACATCGTTCAAACAGGCGTAAAGCTATATGAGTATCAAAAACCATATTCCATACACGGAAAATCAATTGTCTATGACCAGAACTTAAGTGCTGTCGGTTCATTTAATCTAGACTCGCGCTCAGCCTTTTTAAATACCGACTCCATGGTCTTGATTGACAGCTCTGCATTTGCAGATCAGCTGACAAATGCCATAGAAAAGAAAATAACCGACAACAGCATCCTTGTGGCAGAAAACAAACAGTACATCGAGTCAGCTGAAGAACGAAAAGAAAAAGAACCTATAATCAAAGGAACCTTCCTGCATGCCCTTTCGAAAATCACAATATTATGGAGAAGACTGATTTAATAAACAAACCAGCTGCGTGTTTCTAGGTAGAAACAGCAGCTGGTTTGTTTTGTTTATTAAAACGCCCAATCCCCATTACGGAAGACAGGTTCGCTTGATCCGTCAGGTTTGATGCCGTCGATGTTCATTTCGGCAGAGCCAATCATGAAGTCAACGTGTGTAAGGCTTTCGTTAAGTCCGTTTTCAGCAAGTTCTTGCTGATTCATGTTTTTTCCGCCTTCAATACAGAAAGCATAAGAGCTTCCGATAGCTAGATGGTTAGAGGCGTTTTCGTCGAATAGCGTGTTGTAGAATAGAATATTCGATTCAGAAATAGGTGAATGGAAGGGTACCAGTGCAACTTCGCCAAGGTAGTGGGAACCTTCATCGGTTTCAACCAATTGCTTAAGGATTTCTTCGCCTTGTTCAGCTTTGACGTCAACAATCCGCCCCTCTTTAAAGGTAATGCTGAAGTGGTTAATAATATTCCCGCTGTAGCTAAGCGGTTTAGTACTCGTAACGGTTCCGTTCACTCCTGTTTTTAATGGAACAGTGAAGACTTCTTCGGTCGGCATATTCGCCATGAAGGAATGTCCTTTTTCATTAATGCTGCCAGCGCCAACCCATAGATGTTTTTCTGGAAGTTCAATGGTTAAATCAGTACCAGGTGCGGTGTAATGGAGTTTTTGATAATTTTTTTCATTAAGGTAGTCCACTTTTTCATGGAGTGTTTCGTCATGTTTCTTCCATGCTTCTACTGGTTGATCTACATCAGCTCTTGTAGCGGTGAAGATTGCATCCCAAAGCTTTTCTATTCTATTTTCTTCTGCTTCATCTGGGAAGACTTTATCTGCCCAAGCTTGCGATGGGACTGCTACGATTGACCAGCTGATTTTGTCTGATTGCATATATTGACGCCATTTCTTCAATGCCATTCCAGAAGCTTTTTGGGAATTGGCAATCCGTTCCCTTTTGACGTCTTTTAATAGGTCAGGACTGCTGGAAATGACTGATAAGAAAGCTGCTCCATTTTCGGATAGCTCAATGGTTTCTTTTGCACGCCATTCGGGATATTCGTTGAAAATTTCATCAGGAGCCAATTCAAATTTGGTTCGATTAACGATATCATCATTCCAATTCACGATCACGTTACGGGCTCCAATTTCATAGGCTTTTCTGACTATAATACGAACAAGCTCTGCTCCTTCAAGTGTCGTGTTGACAACTAGAGTCTGCCCAGGTTGTACATTGACGCCAACTTTAACGGCAAGTTCTGCATAATTTTCTAAATTCTCTTTAAAACGATTCATAGTCAAATATCCCCTTTCAAAATCATCTATTTTATTGTAGCTATAAATTCAGAAAAAAGAAACTTTTTCAACTGTTTTCCTTCAAGATAAGATTCATTTGTCGATTTTTAAAGGAAAATATATCCTTTTAACTATTCGTTGTATGTTTTTGAATAATAAATAAATCAAATGGCACAGGGGATAAGTGTAAAAAATTGGTATAATAAAAATGTACAGGTTTCCTAGCCCGCAACTTCCCATTATAGGAGGTATGTCGGTTATGCTGAAAAAGCAAAAGAACCCGCGTATTACCAAAAAAGCAGCCGAGGCTTATAAAACAAAATGTGAAGGATATTCACTGGTTATTAGAGCATGGATGCCGGCTATCCTCTTAGTTATCGTAATCACGGCAGTTATTTTGCTCGCTTCATTAGGAATTGATCCTACGGTAATGATGCCGGTGTTGTCAATTCTGGGTAAATAAACAGTAAGAATAGTCAGCACGTTTTTTATACAAAACTCCCGTCGCACAATTCACTGGAAACCTGTTATTCATAAGGAGATTGCAAGAATTATACGGATGCAAGAGGCAACGCCGAAGGGAATTGCCTATCCACCTGTCAATCGCTTTAC
>NZ_AJTN02000200.1 GCF_000305495.1 Peribacillus psychrosaccharolyticus ATCC 23296
AACACCCAGTAGAGAGGAAGTCCGATAATCCCAATTCCAATCGATAAAAGGGCATCTGCGGGTTTATCCATTACCGTATTAACCACCAGATAAATGGTTCCAATTACAGCTATAATTGGTGTTAACGGATAAAAAGGAACTTTATACGTCTTCACATCCGGCTGTTTCTTCCTGAGAATAAATACCGCAAAAAACGCTAATCCATAAAAAGAAAATACCGAGAAAATAGCCATATCTGTGAGCCGATCGGGGTCACTAACAATCATCATAATAACTGCAATGACCATTTGCATGATGGTTGCATTCATTGGTGTCTTGTAAGTCTTATGAACTTTTGAAATTTGTTTGGCTCCAGGTAATAAACCGTTTTGCGCCATGGCAAAAGGAATTCTTGGAAACGTTAATATTTTCCCATTTAAACAACCAAAGATAGAAATTAAAATTCCTATGGTAATTAATTTACCACCAAAGTCCCCAAAGAGAATCGTGGCCGCAGTATTCGCAGCATTAGGACCGAGTTCAATTATTTGTTCTGCTGTAAGTACATGCAGCATAGCTATGTTCACGGACAAGTATGAAACCATAACAATTAAAATCCCAGTAATAATTGCCTTCGGCAGCGTTTTCGAAGGATCTTTCATTTCCCCCGCCATAAAACCGACATTCATCCAGCCATCGTAGGCCCATAGTGTAGCCAAGATTGCCGCTCCCATGCTAATAGCTGCTGTTGAAGATCCACTCGATACATTTAATACAGGTTGATCTCCCAGAATGATTCCAAATATAGCTATTGCAAATATCGGAATCAGTTTCGCAACCGTTGAAACGTTTTGGATGATTCCCCCATAACGAGTACCTAGACTATTCACAACACCTAAAAAAATGACCGTTATAATACCCACGATTGTTGATAATGAGGAATCTAACTGAAAAAAACTAACGAGTAACGAACCAAAATATAACCCTAGGGCTCCCATAACAGCTGGTCCATAAATAACGGTTTGAACCCATCCGCATATGAATCCCCAGATTCTTCCGTATACTTCTTCCAGGTAAGCATAAAGCCCTCCGGTTTTTGGAATACGCGTACTTACTTCGGCAATCGTTAACCCGCTGGCAAGGGTTATGAGTCCTCCTATTAACCAAGCTAAGAGTGCTCTCGTTGAGTCACCGCTTGATTCAAGAACAATTCCTGGTTTCATAAAAATTCCGGAACCGATGACGGTTCCAACTACTAATGATGTTCCAACAAAAAAGCCAATGTTTTTCTTTAACTGTTCTGTTCCCAAAGCATCCTCCCCATAACATATGTATGAATTTAATTAGTGTAATTATAACATGTTTGATATATAAGAATAATTTAATGGTCGGCTTATGGCTGAAAAGTCCTTTTTCAATCCACACTGGAAAGCCCTGCTTCTTAAAAAGAAGCAGGGCTTTGTGTTTAGTTTAAATGACTATGTTTTTTAGAGTAACTGAAATAAATAATCGACCCTATCATCAGCCAAATAAAAAATGAAAGCCAAGTAATCAGCGGCAGACTCAAAGCTAAATAGAGACATAGCAATGCGCTGATGGCCGGTAGAACAGGCACAAAGGGTACTCGGAAGGATGCTTTCAAATCAGGGTGTTTTTTACGCAGCACGATAATAGCAAGTGACACAAGCGTGAACGCTGCTAATGTCCCCATATTAACCAAATGGGCTAGGGTAGTTAAATCTACGAAACCGGCGATTCCAGCTGCTACAAATCCGGTGATCCAGGTATTGATGAACGGCGTCTTAAATTTCGAATTCACTTTAGCCAATGTTTTAGGCAGCAGGCCATCTCTGCTCATTGCATAAGAAAGGCGCACCTGTGCATATATCAAGGCTAATATTACGGTCGTAATTCCAGCAACAGCCCCTACAGATATAATTCCCGCCATGGAATCTTGTCCAACCACACGAAGTGCAAAGGATACAGGATCCGCCACATTTAGATGGGTATAAGAAACCATTCCTGTCAGCACAGCAGAAACACTTATATACAACACTGTACAGATTAATAAAGAGGTAACTATCCCAATTGGCATATTTCGTTTTGGGTTCTTCACTTCTTCCGAAGCTGTAGCAATCACATCAAAGCCAATGTAGGCAAAGAATACTGTTGCAGCACTGGTAACAATCCCTTCTAATCCAAATGGAGCAAAGGGGGTCCAGTTTTCAGGTTTTACATAACTGATTCCAGTAACAATAAACAACAAAATGACTCCTAATTTAATAAATACCATAATGTTATTAAATGTAATGCTTTCCTTAACTCCGCGACTGACTAGCGCTGTAATGAACAAAATGATTAATACAGCTGGTAAATTAACCAGTCCCCCTTCTCCCATCCCAGGAGCAGATGCTAACATTTTTGGCACCTGCATTCCAAAGCCGGCAATAAGTGATTGGAAATAAGCAGACCAACCTGTCGCAACTGCTGAAATGGCCAGAATATATTCCAATATTAGGTCCCAGCCAATCAAAAAAGCAAAAATTTCCCCTAATGTTGCATAGGTGTATGTATAAACACTACCTGATACCGGTACAGCAGAAGAAAACTCCGCGTAACAAAAGGCAGCCAGCGCACACGCTATGCCAGCAAGGACAAAGGAAAGCATGATTGCAGGTCCGCCGCTGGTTGCAGCAACTACACCAGTGATAACAAAGATCCCAGTTCCTATGACACAACCGACACCTAGGAAAATTAAATCAAGTAATCCCATCGAACGATTTAGATCTTTTCGTTGACCCTGAATAAGTAAATCATTTATTGATTTTTTTCGAAATATTTGGTTCATGGGAGTCCTCCTGAGTAAATACAAAAAAATTCTGAATAAAGACATCAAGTAGCAGTATATTGTCGATTTTTGTCGAAGTCAAGGTTTCTTTAAAAATGGATTGCATATTTTTAATGATCATGTACACATACATATCATGTCTTTTCTATAGTATCTAACAAAATCTAGTATCTATTTAGTTATTACACATATTTCTCCGAGAAGTGCCTGCTAACAATAAAACTCTCGTCTCATATGTTATGAGGCGAGAGTTTTTTATAGTCTATTTAAATTCAAAGCATTTGAACTAACAAGAACCTTACCAAACAATAAAGAGAAGGATAATCGCTAGTACGATTCGATAAATGGCAAATGGAGTCAATTTAATTTTTTCAATCAACTTCAGGAAGTATTTAATACAAAATAACGCAAACACAAATGCACTAATGAAGCCTGCAATGAAAAACGGCATCGCTTCAGGTGTAAAAAAGCTCCAATATTTAACTACTTTTAAAAGTGTAGCTCCAGCCATAATCGGTACGGCCATGATAAAGGTGAAATCTGCAGCCGCCCGATAACTCATTCCCAGGAGAACCCCTCCAGAAATCGTTGAACCTGAACGCGAGAATCCGGGCCATAACGACAAGCATTGAATAAGTCCAACGCCAAGGGCTTGTTTATAGGTAATCTGATCAACTGTTTCAGTCTTGATTTTTGGATGCAGCTTATCCGCAGCAATCATAAGGAAAGCACCAATAAACAATCCAATTGCGACCGTTTTTACTGAAAAAAGATGGTCGTCAATATAATCTTCAAAAGCAAGACCTAGTACTGCTGCTGGAAGTAATCCAACAATGATTTGCAGTAAATTTAGTTTCTTTTGACCTGCAGGGGCTGAAGAATCCATTTTTTTCAGTCCAAGCAAGTCCATAAAACGGCTCCAAAAAAGAACCACTACAGCAAGAATAGAACCTAACTGAATGATTATCTTAAAGGCATTGGCAATCTCGTCTCCAAATAACTCATTTGATTTAAATAAAAAGTCGTCGACAATAATCATGTGACCTGTTGACGAAACTGGTGCAAATTCTGTTAGTCCTTCTACTAATCCAAGGACTATCGCAACAAATATTTCCCACATCTCTTAACTCCACCTCGTTTTATCTTATTCAGCTCTAATTAACAGTATATTTATTATTCCCTTTCTTGCATACGGTCGATTTTACCGTTTGTATAGAAAATTGTCTAAGAAAAAAGGTGAAGTATTACCAAATACCACGTAAAATAGGGGAAAATAGCTAGAGATACCTCGTAAAAGGAAGTGAATGGAGTGAAAAAAATTAGTGTATATGCTCATCGAGGATCAAGAGGTACACATCCTGAAAACACAATGGCCGCTTTTGTCGAAGCCGATAGAGTCGGTGCTGACGGCATTGAATTCGATGTCCATCTTACTAAAGACGGCGAACTTGTTATTATTCATGACGAAACACTTAATCGAACGACTACCTTAACTGGCTTTGTAAAGGATTATAGCGCAGCTGAATTAAGAAAAGCTGACGCCGGGGTGAAGTTCTCACCTGCTTTCTCAGGAGAGGGGATCCCCTTCCTCTCTGAAGTGTTTGAATGGGCTTCAGCAAATAAACTAATTATGAATGTAGAGTTAAAAAATGATAAGCTGAACTACCCTGCTATTGAACAAAAAGTCATATCCTTAATTCGTCACTATCATTTAGAAAGCCGTATTGTGCTTTCCTCCTTTAACCATTCTTCTATTGCAGAAGTTAAACGACTTGCACCGGACATCGAGCGTGCATTACTATTTGAAGGTCTTCCAGATGATATTGTTAACATTTTATCTGAAAAAAAGGAAGCAGGATTTCATCCAGACGCGCCTAGTCTAACCAAAGAATTAAACAAGCAGGCACAAGAACTAGGATATGTTGTACGGCCGTGGGTGGCCAATTCAAAGGAGCAGATCCTTAAAATGGCTGAATTCGGGGTAGATGTGATAATGACTGATTTTCCAGAAGCCGCTATAGACATACTCCAAACTAGAGATTTTGAATCAATGTAAAAAAGAAGGGGCATATAAGCCCCTTCTTTTATCCATTTTATTAGGTTTTTATCAACGAGACGATCCGCCTAGTTGTTGTTCAGCCATTTGTACTAAACGCTTAGTGATTTCTCCACCAACCGATCCGTTTGCACGAGCAGTTGTTTCTGCACCTAAATTCACTCCAAATTCTGAAGCAATTTCATACTTCATTTGTTCTAGTGCTTGTTCTGCTCCTGGTACTACTAAATCATTGCTGCTGTTGTTATTTGCCATATGTCTTTCACCTCCTCTCTACTATTAATGATTTACTTTTCTCCCCTTTTGTATGTTTGCCAATTTATTGAAAGTTGTTTATTCACTTATCATGAATGAAATCTTTTCTCATACATTAATAATGAAGTCTTTTTCTTTATGGCATGCCATCTATAAGAAGGAGGATATTCCTTTGCAAATACATGTTGTTCAACCAAATCAAACGTTGTCAGGTATTGCTTCTACTTATGGAGTCACGGTAGACAGACTGATTGAATCAAATAAAATTCCGAATCCAACCAACTTAGTTGTCGGACAAAATATCGTGATCCCCATTGTAGGAAGTTATTATTTCGTTCAGCCAGGAGATTCCCTTTATAGTATTGCTCAGAAAGTAAACGTTCCGTATCAAGAGCTAGCGAGAATAAATGGCCTTTCAGAAAATCAACAGCTTTCCGTTGGTTACCGGCTTTATATACCATCTCGAACAAAAACAACAGCTGAATTTAATGCGTATATTGAGCCGCGCGGATCTAAAGTATCTACGGTCTTAGAGCAAAGCGCTATTGAGAATGCACCGTACTTAACTTATTTAGCACCGTTTAGCTTTCAAGCAAAGCGAGACGGTTCTCTTAAAGAGCCGCTCCTAAATAACTTTGCCGAAATTGCTAGAAATAATCGCAATGTCTTAATGATGGTTATTACCAATCAGGAAAATGACCAATTTAATGATGAACTCGGACGGATACTGCTTACCGATATGGACATACAAAATAAGTTTGTTACCACGATTATCAGAACAGCGAAGAAGTATGGATTCAAAGACATTCATTTTGATTTTGAGTATCTTCGTCCTGAGGACCGTACGGCTTATAGTCAATTCCTTCGAAAAATGAAAACCCGCTTCCAAAAAGAGGGGTGGCTGCTATCCGCCGCCTTAGCTCCAAAAACCAGTGCCGAGCAAAAGGGACGCTGGTACGAAGCCCATGATTATAAGGCAATTGGCGCAATTGTTGATTTTGTAGTTATAATGACGTATGAATGGGGATACAGCGGAGGGCCCGCACAGGCTGTTTCTCCGATTGGTCCGGTTCGGAAGGTATTAGAATATGCCATCACGGAAATGCCCTCTTCCAAGATTCTTATGGGGCAAAATTTATACGGCTACGACTGGACCCTCCCTTTTGTACAGGGGACGACTGCAAAAGCTGTCAGTCCACAACAAGCCATTGAAACTGCCGCTGACTACCAAGTGACCATTGAATACGATCAAACAGCTCAAGCGCCCCATTACACATATACAGACAACGATGATAAACAGCATGAAGTATGGTTTGAGGATGCACGTTCCATTCAGGCCAAATTTGACCTTCTTAAAGAATTAAAACTACGAGGAATGAGTTATTGGAAACTAGGTCTCGCGTTCCCGCAAAATTGGCTCTTAATCAGCGATAACTTTAATGTGCGGAAACGGGCATAAACAGAAAAGCTGTCTCAAAAGGTCCCGAACCTTCGAGAACAGCTTTTTCTTTTTGAATGCCTGCTTGAACTAAATAAATGACTGCCTTATGAATCCATTTTTTTTGTACATAATGGAATTAAGGAGTGTGAGAAACATGCTAAGAGTAAGAGTAAAACAATTTTATGACAGCTATCCACGCTGGCCTCGTCTGGCTCGGCTGCTCGTGATTATTTGTCTATTTCTGCTGGGATTTGGCACTCTTATTCATCTAGTAGAACCACAAACATTTACGTTCTTTGATGGGATTTGGTGGGCGATAGTGACTGCTGGGACGATTGGATATGGTGATTTCGTTCCAGTGACGTCTTTGGGCAAAGCAGTTGGAATCGTCCTAATTTTTACTGGAGCTGGAATTGTCGCCACTTACTTCGCCTCCATTGCGGCAGTAGCCGCTTCCTCGGAGAAATCCTTTATTGAGGGAAAAAAACCATTCAAGGGTAAAGATCAGTTAATCATTGTAGGGTGGAATGAACGCTCTCGGTATATTATCGCGGATATGCACGAAAGAGAACCACAGCTGCCTATTGTCTTAATTGATGAATCTTTACCCAGACATCCACTGCCGCGCACAAACATTCATTTCATCCATGGTCGAGCTGCTGAAGATAACATTTTGTTCAAAGCAAACATTCATGAAGCAAAACAAATTCTAATTACAGCCGATTTACAGCAAAATGAATTTCACACAGATATGTTTTCAATTCTTACCCTTCTAGCCGTTAAAGGACTGAATCCTGCAATCTATTGTTTAATTGAGATTCTTACAGAAGAGCAGCGTCTTAACGCCTTAAGAGCCGGAGCAAACGGATTAATTGAAACCAATAAATTCGCCAGTTTTTATATGGTTAAGGCACTTATTACCGGTAAAACCGTTTTTGAAGAGGAAGAGCTTCCTTCCAAGTAAAAAAACCTTCTCCATAGAGAAGGCTTACCCAAGGGGCTCTTTTTTTTACAAGAATGGATCTATTATAAGAGTAACTTTTCTACCTCATGTAAATGAGCTTGACCAAGAGAGATATAGTCTTCAGGAAATTCTCCATCCTTATCCTTCGGTTCAGCAAACTGGTTAAAAGCAGCAGTTACATTCCCGATATTTCCTTCTGGATCGACACTATCCTGATAGACATGAGACAATAAGAAGGGTTGCTGCAGTTCAACGACTGCACCCGCCGAGTCAAGCTCGCTGTTTACAGCTTTAAATGGCAATCGCAAAAACAGATACCCCTCTTTATCATCCATTTTATAATCAAAAGACCCATGTTCATAATCCCAATTGCCGCCAATTGAATACCCCAGCGGTTTCAGCTTACGTTCTAACTCAAACAAGGAAAAAGTCATACCTGAAAGTGAAGAAGACAACTCAATCATTCAAACATCTCCTTTTTTCTACTTTAGGTTAGCTTTACCCACACCCGATAAATCATCCGAAGAAAACGACTGTCTTCCAAATAAAGCAGCAGCTTTTGAACTAATTTCTATCGTGTCAGTCTGGTTAGCTGTATTCGTTTGTTTTTGGTCATTCTTTTGCTGGTTCTCGAGCTGTTGCATTTTCATAGTAATCTGCTGTATCTGAACCTGCAGTTGTTCAACCTCTTTTTGCTTTGTTTCGTCATCCTTATCACTTTGGTTTATTTTCTCAATTTCTGCTTGAAGTTTCGATATTTGCTTTTCTAATTGTGACGACGAAGTTGATGTTTGGCTGGCGGCACCACTGACGGACGCACTCGATAATGTAGAACTGATTTGCATAGTACTCGTCTCCTGTTCCTCTAAGTTAAGTAAAAAGTAACTATAAAGGATAAATATTACCAAGTTATGAACAAAAAAAATCCGGAGCAGCATAGCCGCTCCGGATTCATTTACTATTACAGACGTTTTTCTAGTTCCGCTTTCTTCTCTTCAAAGCCAGGTTTCCCTAATAAAGCAAACATATTTACTTTATAAGCTTCAACTCCTGGTTGGTCAAACGGATTTACCCCTAGTAGGTAACCGCTGATTGCACACGCTTTTTCAAAGAAATACACAAGGTATCCGAATGTAAAAGCATCCATTTTAGGAATGCTTACTATTAAATTCGGTACGCCGCCATCTGTATGAGCGAGCAATGTTCCCTCAAACGCTTTATCATTAACAAAATCAACTGATTTGCCAGCCAGATAATTCAAGCCATCTAAATCATTCTCTTCTGCTTCAATCGTAAGTTCATGACGTGCCTGATCAACTTTAATAACTGTTTCAAAAAGGTCACGGCGGCCTTCTTGGACATATTGACCTAATGAATGCAGGTCAGTCGAAAAATTGGCTGAGGAAGGGAAAATTCCTTTTTGATCTTTTCCTTCACTTTCACCAAACAGCTGCTTCCACCATTCAGAGAAATACTGTAAGCCTGGCTCATAGTTAATTAACATTTCAATCGTTTTACCCTTATTGTAAAGTACATTCCGAACAGCAGCATACTGATACGCAAGATTTTCAGAAAGTTCATCTGAACTGAAATCTTGACGTGCCTCAAGTGCACCCTTCATCATCTCTTCAATATTTGCACCGCTTACTGCAATGGGTAATAATCCTACAGCAGTTAATACAGAATAACGGCCGCCAATATCATCTGCAATGACGAACGACTCATAACCTTTTTCTGTTGCAAGTGTTTTTAATGCGCCTTTTGCTTTATCTGTCGTAGCATAAATCCGAGTTTTCGCTTCATTCTCTCCATATTTTTCTTCGAGAAGTTTACGGAAAATCCGGAATGCCAAAGCAGGTTCTGTCGTAGTACCTGATTTAGAAATGACATTGATTGAAAAATCTTTCTCTTTTAATAGATCCATTACATCAGTCATATAAGACGAACTGATGTTGTTTCCAACAAAGATAATTTGTGGTGTTTTACGCTGGTCACCTGGAAGTGCATTATAGAAACTGTGCTGAAGCATTTCGATTGCAGCCCGAGCACCTAGGTATGAACCGCCAATTCCAATGACTAGTAAAACTTCTGAATCCTTTTGAATCTTTGCAGCGGACTTTTGAATCCGTGAAAATTCTTCTTTATCATAATTCTCTGGAAGATCGATCCAGCCTAGAAATTCATTCCCTGCACCTGATTTGTTGTGCAGAGATTGGTGCGCTGCTTTTACAGCATCTTGTAAGTAAGTAATTTCATGTTCACCGAAGAACGGTAATGCTTTTGAGTAATCGAAACGTACATGTGTCATGTTAGTTCCTCCATCTTCTATAAGAGTACCACTTCACTTTATACAAACCTGTCCCATTAATCAAGATGCTGCTTTTCAAAAATTACAGGGATGCACGTAATATTGCGAGTACGTCTTCTCGATTTAACTTCTTAAAGTTACCAAATTCGCCGTTAATCATAGCTTTATCAGCCATTTCTTCTAATTTTGAATCATCTATATCATAATCCGACAATTTTGTGGGCGCACCTAAGCTGCTCCAAAATTCCCGCAGTTTAGCAATTCCCTCAAGTGCTGTTTCTTCATCTGTTTTTCCTTCAGGGTTAACACCAAACACACGGACTGCTACCTGTTTAAACCGGGAAACATCTTCATGAAGCACATGCTTCATCCAATTAGGGAAAATGATTGCCAGACCCCCAGCATGAGGAATATCGTATACCGCTGATACGGCATGTTCTATATTATGTGATGCCCAATCTCCTCGATATCCAACCTGTAAATAGCCATTAAGAGCGATTGTACCTGAATAAAGAATTGTTTCTCTGAGTTCATAGTTATCTAACTCATTTAACAGCTTAGGTCCAGACTCAATCACCGTAAGAAGTAATGATTCACAAAAACGGTCCTGAAGTGGTGCATTTGTTTTTTGATGAAAATATTGTTCAAATACGTGAGACATCATATCGACCATTCCATAAACGGTATGATTTTTTGGAACAGTAAACGTATTAACCGGATCAAGGATGGAGAATTTCGGGAATGTCAATGGACTTCCCCAGCCATATTTCTCTTTTGTTTCCCAGTTGGTGATAACTGAACCTGAATTCATCTCTGATCCCGTGGCCGCAATCGTCAGAACGGTTCCAAAGGGAAGTGCTTCCTTAATCGGCGCTTTTTTAGTCACTAAATCCCAGGCATCTCCATCATACTTCGCCCCTGCTGCAATAGCCTTGGTACAATCGATTACACTACCACCGCCAGCAGCTAGTATAAATTCAATATTTTCTTTTTTACAGATTTCTACCCCTTTACGTACTGTCGTAATTCGTGGGTTTGGTTCTACACCGGATAATTCATGGATATCTGCGTCGATGTTTTTGAGTTGTGTCATAATTTCATCATAAAGGCCGTTCTTCTTTATACTTCCGCCGCCATAAACAAGCAGTACCTTTGTTCCGTACTGCGGAATCTCTTTTGACAGTTGTTCAATTTGTCCTTTACCAAATATTAATTTGGTAGGGTTTTGATACGTAAAATTATTCATAAAAAAATAGCCTCCTTTTTTCTTCATTATGAAGAATCACGCTTCAAATTACAAAATATCGGATTGAATCAATGAATAAAATTCGGGTTATGCAGCAAACTAAAAATGTTCGAACTAAAAGGAGGAATACTATGAGTGGCATTCAAAGAGCTGCACTAGTCCTTACAATAATCGGCGCCATTAACTGGGGACTGATTGGGTTTTTCCAATTCGACCTCGTTGGTGCCATCTTCGGTGGCCAAGGTTCTGCCATTTCCCGTATCATATTCGGTCTTGTCGGAATAGCAGGATTGGTTAATCTCGGATTATTATTTAAACCGAGTGAAGAACTCTCGACGCAACCTGAAACAAGAACAGAACGTTAAAAAGAAATGGCCGGCAATTGCCGGCCATTTCTTTAGTTCATTATGAAATAAAAAAACGGCTGCTCTCAAGAGAGAACAGCCGTCGAAAATTATTTTTTAATTAAATCTTCGCGTTGGGATTGTTCGATCCATTCTTGAAGCTTGTCCTTCAACGTATTGAAGCCTTCAGTTGAATCATTAGTTGTTGTTGAAGTTTTAATAGCTGCTTGACGTTTTTTAGGGGCTTTTTTAGCTGGTGAAGCAGGAACTTCTGGAGCTTCTTCAGTAGCACGAATTGATAATCCGATTTTACCTGCGGCTGCATCAACAGAAAGTACTTTAACTTGAACTTCATCGCCCACTTTAAGATGTTCATTTACATCTTTAACATAACCGTGAGTAATCTCAGAAATGTGAACTAAACCTTGTGTAGACTCATCTAACGCAACAAATGCACCATATGCTTGAATGCCTGTTACTTTACCAGTAACAACCGATCCAACTTCGAATTTTTCAGACATTGTAACACTCCTATATAAGTATATTTTTCCTCTATTACACGCAATATAAAATTATATCATACTTTTTGCAAACAATCAAAACATCCATATTCATTTTAACACACATCACACATTGTTTAAACCTGTATTTTAAAGAACGACTTGTCTTTACATTCTCCTATTTCATTTCAATTCAGTCATCCAGACAGCTGGATGATATTCCTAATATTAGAAACAAGCCGATTTACTGCAATAATTCCCCTCTTGTCCTTCCCTAAAAAACATAGTAGTATAGTAAAAATATTCACAATTCAGCATTTTATAAAAGATACCTTCTCGATTTATTGTTGATTGTATTTTTAAAAGGAGTTATTCATCTATGGCAAACCAGGAGCAGTGGACATCTAAGATCGGATTTATTTTAGCAGCAGCAGGGTCTGCTATTGGGTTAGGAGCAATCTGGAAATTCCCTTATATGGCAGGGACTAATGGGGGCGGTATATTTTTACTACTGTTCATCCTATTTACCCTCTTAATTGGTACACCAATATTAATAGCTGAATTCATTATCGGCAGAAATGCACAAAAGGATGCTGTGAGTGCTTATAGGCAAATTGCGCCTAAAAAACCATGGTTTTTAATTGGATATGGCGGAGTAATTGCCTCCCTAATCCTGCTGTCCTTTTACAGCGTTGTCGGCGGCTGGATTCTTTCTTATTTAGTTCGAAGCTTCTCTGGCTCACTTTCAGGCCTAAGTCAGACTGAATATAATGGATTATTTAATGATATTATCAGCAGCCCAACGGAAACAATTCTTGCTCAATTCGCTTTTATGATTCTTACTATTTTAGTTGTACAGGGTGGTGTTCAAAAAGGGATTGAAAAAGCATCTAAATATATGATGCCGGCATTATTTGTTTTGTTTGTTGTGCTATTGATTCGTTCCGTCACTCTTGACGGAGCAATGGAAGGAGTTAAATTTTTCTTACAGCCTGATTTAGCGTCTCTTTCAAAAGAAACGGTTCTGCTTGCACTTGGGCAAGCATTCTTCGCACTAAGTGTCGGTATATCTGTAATGGTCACTTATGCTTCCTATTTAAGCAAAGCGGAGGATATTGCTAAGTCAGCCTTTTCTGTTGTCGCATTAAATATCTTCATTTCATTGTTGGCTGGTTTAGTTATCTTCCCTGCCGTTTTTGCTTTCGGCTTTGATCCGGCCAGCGGTCCAGGGCTCGTATTTGTTGTTTTACCAGCCGTATTTAACGAAATGGCATTTGGCACCTTATTTATGGCAATCTTTTTTATTCTGCTTTTATTTGCAACCTTAACCTCAGCTTTTTCCATTCTCGAAATTATGGTTGCAGTTATGACTAAGAATGATACTAAAAAACGTAAAAAAGCATCATGGATATCTGGTCTTAGTGTTTTCGTCGTTGGGATTCCAAGTGCTCTGTCATTTGGCGTTCTATCTGATGTTAAGATTTTCGGCAAAACCATTTTTGATTTAGCTGATTTCCTAACAAGCAATATTGCTCTGCCCTTAGGAGCTATGCTGATATCCATCTTTGTTGGGTATCAAATGAAACGATTTGAGGTTCAGAAAGAGCTTGAACTTGGAACAGCAAGTACAGGGAAATTTTTTAAAGTGTGGTATTTCTTAATTCGATACGTCGCTCCAATAGGAATTTTATTCATCCTTTTAAGTTCGTTAGGGATTATATAAAATCATCATGAAAAATACATTTTTATAAGATCTAACCCCTTTGTTTACATGGTAAAATTAGGTATAAGCAAAATCTCTTTCTAAGGAGTGAATTGCAATGACCGATATCGGTAAACTAATTAAAACATATCGTGAAAAGAAAAATCTGACTCAGCAAGAGTTAGCGGTTAAAGCAAGATTAGGGACAAAATCAATTGAAAAGTATGAGTCTGGAGAGCAAATTCCCGATACTCAGACGGCATTGAAAATCTCAACAGTCCTTGATTTACCCGCTTCGGAACTATTAGAACATGAATACACTGTTCGTCATGCTATTGATCAAGAAATCATGCAGCTGATAACTGTGTTGGGGCAAGAAAAGACGAAGGTTATTCTACGTAAGTTTAAGGAATTAAATGCCGAAGACTATACCTATATGATGAATAAAATGTCTGAATTAAATCATGATCAATCAGTATAACGAAAACGAATAATGGCAAGACTGATCGTAAGACATCTAAGGTTAGTCAGGATTATATTTGCCCTGAAAAACATTCCTTTCTGATGTTTTTCAAGTATTCCCCCTTTTTAATAGGGCCCCCAGCTGGGAGCCCTATTTTTTTTATTGATAATTCTTCATAAATCGTGCTATTCGTTTTACTGCTTCTTGAAGTTGAGCCATTGATGATGCATAAGAACAACGGATATATCCTTCCCCGCTTTCACCAAAAACATCCCCGGGTACAACGGCAACTCTTTCTTCAAGAAGCAATTTTTCAGCAAATGATTGAGAACTTAAACCTGTCTTTGCAATGGATGGAAACGCATAAAAGGCGCCTCCTGGGTTATGACAGGCAAGGCCGATTTCATTGAACGATTTAACGATATAATTCCTTCTCTGCCTGTAGCTGCTGCGCATATCTTCTACATCATCCCACCCATGTTTCAGTGCCTCTAACGCACCATACTGGGCCATTGTGGGCGCACACATCATCGTATATTGATGGAGCTTTAACATTGCCTCAAGAATTTCCCTTGGCGCACAGACAAATCCAAGGCGCCAGCCGGTCATGGCAAAACTTTTAGAAAAACCATTTATTAAAATAGTCCGATTAATCATATCTCCAACTGAAGCAAAGGAAGTAAATGATTCGTCATACGCTAGCTCTGCATAGATTTCATCAGCTATCACCAGCAAATCATTTTTCTTAATGATCTCAGTAATTTTAATTAACTCTTCCTTATTAAGCTGAGTGCCAGTAGGATTATTCGGTGAACAAATAATCATCGCCTTGGTGTTCGGTGTAATTGCATCTTCTAGTTCTGCTGGTGTCAGCTTAAATTGATTTTCCCCAGTCGTATGAATGATCTTAGGAACTCCTCCAGCCATTGTGACTAAGGGAGCATACGAAACAAAACATGGAGAAACCACTAGTACTTCTTCACCTGGATTAATAATAGACCGTAACGCAAGATCAATTCCTTCACTTGCACCAACCGTAACTAAGATTTGATGTTCAGGCTGGTATGAGACGTTAAAGGCTTGTTCCATATAACCAGCGATTTCCTTACGCAATTCCAGTAAGCCAGCATTTGCCGTATATGATGTCCGGCCTTCCTCTAAGGAGTGAATAGCCGCTTCTCGAACGGACCATGAGGTAACAAAATCCGGTTCACCAACACCAAGCGAAACGACACCTTCCATATTAGCAGCCAAATCGAAGAACTTTCGGATGCCTGATGGCGGCAGGCTTGCTACCGTTTTTGACACATAATTCTCATTTATCATGGTGACACCACAATCCGATTATCTTCTTCAGGCTGATCAAAAATCGTGCCATCATGTTTATATTTTTTCAAAATAAAATGTGTGGTTGTAGAGATTACTGAATCAAGTGTTGATAACTTTTCAGAAACAAATCTTGCAATTTCATTCATCGAATTTCCTTCGACGATGACAGATAAATCATATACTCCTGACATTAAATAAACAGACTCAACTTCTTTAAACCGATAAATCCGCTGTGCCACTTCATCAAACCCCACACCTCGTTTAGGCGTAACCTTAACATCAATCATAGCGGTTACCCCGTGATGCTCATCAATTTTCGCCCAATTTATAATAGATGCATACCGTACAATAATCCGCATTTCTTCAAGTTTTGTTAACGTTTCTTCAACCTCTTTTTCGGTGGAGACGACCATTTTAGCCAAATCACTATAATCAATTCGACTGTTTTTTTCGATAATTCTTAATATTTCTAATTCCTTGTCATTTAAATGCATACCTTCCCCTACTTTCTTTGCTCTATAATGTAATAAATAAGTTTCAGTTGTTAGTAAACTTTTTTTATTATATCAAATACAAGCAGCTGCGTTATAGGAAAATAAGGGCACGATAAAGAAAAGTGTGAACCCTAGGAGGACAGCTCGATGGAACTACCGGTCTATAAAGGCACCCAAACTATTGAAGAAAATGAACTCTATTATGAACTGTATCAACATCCTGAAAGAAGACCAACACTAATTTTACTACATGGATTTCTTTCATCAACTTTTTGTTACCGTAAGCTGCTTCCACTTCTTACCCAGAAGTATACAGTTTACTTGATTGATATACCCCCTTTTGGCCAAAGCGGAAAGAGTAGTAAATATGCATACTCTCTAACTAATATAGCAAAGACGATCCTAACCTTTATTGACATGCACAAGTTGGAAAAAGTGATTTTAATCGGCCATTCCATGGGCGGACAAATTGGGTTAAACATGTGCAAACAACGGCCGGACCTCATAGAAAAAATGATATTACTTGCCGGATCAGGCTATTTAGCAGCTCCCTCTCGATGGTTAAAAAGAGCAAGCTATGTGCCTTTCTTCTCCTTATTTGTTAAGCGGTATCTCGAAAAATCTGGTATCGAAAAAAATCTTCGACTAGTTGTCTACGACCAATCGATGATCGACGATGACATGCGAGACGGATATACTGCACCCTTCCTCCAAGGAAAAGCCATCTTCAAAGCACTAGGAAAAATGGCCCGTGACAAAGAAGATGACCTAACAGAAAACGACTTACATACCATTCAAACCAACTGTCTTCTCCTCTGGGGACGCTACGACAAGGTCGTTCCACTATCAATCGGCAACCGACTACACAAAGATCTTCCTTGTTCACAGCTAATCATCCTAGACGACACAGGACATTTACTGCCAGAAGAAAAACCCGAAGAAGTATTTCGTCATATTGACAATTTTATTACGTTTGAAGGATGACTGTTCCATGAACCAGGGGGCGGGGGGGGGGTATTCTGTTTCTTTTTACAGCTGAATCCTGATTATTCCCGTCCCGCTTGAGCTTATTCCCGTCTCGAATAAGGTTATTCCCGTCTGGCTTGAGCTTATTCCCGTCTGAGAGATGGTTATTCCCGTCTGGCACCTTTTTATGAGGCTAAAAAACCCAGCTGGGTATTTTAGCGATTCATCCTAGTGCAAAATCAAAAAAAGCTGATCCACGGAAAATGGTTCAGCTTTTAGAAGGAGCAACTTGCATTATTTTTGATGGTTAGTAATTTTTCAGCAATCTTTAAGCACTCATTATAAGCGAGTGGTTCTTCAAAGGAGAATTCATAGATTTCTTTGATTTTCCTGGCTAAGTCTTTACTGTTCTCGATGTCGCGCATGGCGATCATACAGTCGGCTATTTCTGGATCATAAAAATCTTCTCCTTGATTGAAAGGATCCCAGTTTCTCAGGACTTTAACCATGGCAAGATTCATTTCTTGAGTTTGCATACAATCATCACCTGCTATTCATTATCTGTGAACATGTTATCATATTACCATAGATCGTAAAATTTAAATGGTGGTGTTTGTAATGAATAATTTTGATGAGTATATTGACCGAAAAAATACCGGTGCCTTTAAATGGGATCATATGAAGGATCTCTATGGAAGAGATGACCTTCTGCCAATGTGGGTAGCAGATATGGATTTCCCTTCACCAATAGGTGTACAGAAAGCCTTACTAGATCGAGTCATGCATCCTGTTTACGGGTATACAGCTCCTATGCCAACCCTTTTGCCGGTTATTCAAACGTGGCTTAAGAATCGCCACTCCTGGAAGGTAGACAAAGACCATCTTTCCTTCAGCGCAGGTGTAGTCTCAGCAATTGGAATGACTATTCAGGGACTTACTGAACCCGGCGATAAAATTTTGCTGCAATCACCTATTTATACGCCCTTTTTCAGCATGATTGAACAAAATAATCGAGTGGTTGTTAATAGTCAGCTTAAAGTCATTGATGATCGCTTTGAAATAGACTTTATAGACTTTGAAGAAAAACTTAAAGAAGGCGTTAAACTCTTTCTTCTGTGCAGTCCTCATAACCCAGGCGGCCGCATTTGGACAAAAGAGGAGTTAACGCGTATGGGTGAGCTTTGTTTGCAGTATGGAACGATAATTGTTAGTGATGAAATTCATGCTGACTTATTTCATTCTTCCTATACTCATTATCCCCTAGCCTCATTAGATGAGCGTTTTGCCGATCAAACTGTAACGTTGATGGCCCCAAGTAAGACCTTTAATATCGCTGGCATGCAGGCATCGATTATGATTACGAGCAATAGTGATATTCGTACTAAAATTACGACTACACAGACTAGAAATGCCTTTCACGGGCTCAACATATTGGGTCTAACGGCAATGGAAGCAGCCTATCAAACCGGGGAAACCTGGCTTGACGAAATGCTTGCGTATGTTGAAACGAACGTACAGATTGCAGAAGACTTTATCTCAAATGAAATACCTGGTTTGCGCTGTATGCACCCTGAGGCATCGTATCTGCTATGGATCGATTGCCGCGGCCTAGGCTTGAACGACAAAGAAATTCAAGACCTTCTTACTTCTAAAGGAAAGCTAGCATTAGAGCCAGGAACTAAATATGGTCCTGGCGGAGAAGGTTTTGTTCGAATGAACATTGGCTGTCCACGTGCACTCTTAAACGATGGACTCAATAGACTTAAACAAGCGTTCAGCTGAGAATAAGTTACTTCCCTTTTTAATGACACCGCAGGCGATTCGTTTTCCAGAGTCCCCTGCTGGCTGAGTCATCCCGTCATCTTGATTTTGATTCACAATGATGGAAGTACCCTTCTGCGTAAAAAGCGTTGTTTTCCCTTTCCTTAAGGTTACATCCTTTGCAGTAAGTGTAGCTTTTACATTACCAGAATCCTTAACAATTAAATTAGGTAAATCCCCAGCATGGGCTCCTTTCGGATTAAGGAGCCCATGCTCTTTATCATCGGGATTATAATGGTTGCCTGCCGATTTAAAATCAGGTGCTTTGCACTTACCTACACTATGAATATGAATACCATGTACGCCCGGCTCAAGCCCTTCCAAATCAACTTTCAGTTTCAACCCCTTCGCTTGTTCCTCAAGCTTAATCGTACCCAAAGAATCCCCATCAGCATTAAACATTTTCACATTCAGCTTCTTAGGATTCTCTTCCGCACAGCCTGCAAGCAGCACTACAAACCCAATTAGTAACACTCTTTTCATCCGATTTTCGCCCCCTAATCTATTTGTCCCTATCTTCCCCCCAATAAGAAAAGAGATACGCCAAAAAAGCACCGTTCCAAATAGGAACGGCGCTTGACCTTTAATATTCTGATTTAGCCGTAGAATACAGCTTATAACCGCCATCTAGATTTTTTACTTTCATTCCATGACCAGTTAGAATACGGGCAGCTAAATACCCTCGTAAACCAACTTGACAAGAAACGTATAGGTCTTTATCGCGAGGTACTTCACCGAGCCGTTCTCGCAATTCATTTACAGGAATATTTATTGCACCGTCAATCGCTCCTCTAGCCACCTCACCAGGGTCACGTACATCAATTAATATACCACCACCTGCCAGAAGTGCATCAATTTCATGCCACTGAACATTCTCAGCTGAACCATCCACGATATTAGAAGCCGCATAACCGGCAATATTAACAGGATCTTTAGCAGAAGAATACGGCGGTGCGTAGGAAAGCTCTAAATCAGCTAAATCCTCAACCGTCATACTGGCTTTAATGGCCGTTGCCAGTACATCAATCCGTTTATCTATTCCGCCCTTCCCAACTGCCTGTGCACCTAGTATTCCACCTGTTTTTTTATCAAAAATAACTTTTAAGGTCATCGGTGAAGCACCAGGATAATAGCCGGCATGGTTCATAGGCTGAACATGAATTACTTCATAAGAGCGATTCATCTTCCTTAGTGTTTTTTCGTTATTTCCGGTTACAGCCGCAGTCAGTTCAAATACTTTCACGATTGAAGTTCCGAGAACCCCTTTGTAGGCTGCCGGCATACCATTAATCACATCTGCCACAATACGCCCTTGACGATTAGCAGGACCTGCAAGCGGGACAAAACCAGCCGTTCCGTTGATGTAGTCCTTCACTTCAATGGCATCCCCAACTGCATAAATAGAAGGGTCAGATGTTTGCAGCTTCTCATTCACTTTTATTGTCCCGCGTACCCCAAGTTCAAGACCTGCATCTTTTGCGAGCTGTGTTTCTGGTTGAACACCAATGGCAAGAATGATCATATCAGCTGATTCAACCTTGCCGCCGCTTTCTAAAATAATGGTCGTTCCTTGATCTTTAAATTCCTTGACACCATCGTTCAGGATTAAGTTTATCCCTTTATTCTTAAGCTCTGCGTGAACAATTTGAGCCATTTCAAAATCGATTGGAGCCATAACCTGATCTCCACGTTCAATGACAGTTACCTTCACTCCGCGTTCAACCAGATTTTCAGCCAGCTCAAGACCAATAAATCCTCCGCCTATCACAACCGCATGCTTTGGCTTTTCTTCATCAACATATTGTTTAATACGATCTGTATCTGGGACATTACGGACCGTGAATAAAGCTTTGGCCTCTTCTATTCCAGAAATTTGCGGTTTAATTGGTTTAGAGCCTGGAGAAAGAATTAGCGCATCATAGGATTCGACATATTCTTCACCTGTTTGCAAATTACGTGCCGTCACCATTTTTTCTTGAGCATTGATGCGCACAACTTCCGTTAAATTACGAATATCTAAGTTAAAGCGATTACTCATTCCTTCTACAGTCTGAACAAGCAGCTTTTTACGTTCTGAAATGACACCGCCGATATAGTACGGAAGTCCGCAATTGGCAAATGAGATATACTCTCCGCGTTCAAACATAATAATAGTATCTTCTTCGTTTAACCGTCTTAGTCTCGCTGCTGCCGTAGCTCCCCCAGCAACACCGCCAACGATGATTATTTTCTTTTTCATTTAAATTCCCCCTCAATATACCTACGGGGGTATTATAACAAATCAAAAACAGGTGTGAAAGCTTTTGACACACTTTCACACCGTTGACACATTAATCCTCGTTGTCTTCTTCTACATAAGGGTCTTTTTCAGAAGCAGGCAAGTCCCCAAGAATGGTCTGCACTCCGTCTTCTTCTAGCATATCCACATAATTTTCATATTTGGCATTTCGATAGATGGTAACTGAATCTCCATACAGGTCAACACCCGCAAAATTTTCATAATCTTCGACGTACCCAACATTTTCTTGTGCTTCTATATACGTATCATTATAGTCAGCTGTAGGTTGAACTTGATCTGCTGGTGTATCGGACGTTCCGTATCTCGCAACATCCTGCCAAGAATCCTCACCATCATATCCCACTGATTCATGATCTTTATCTGCCACAAAACCTCCGAAGGACGTACGTAAAACTGATTCTTCGATTGGACGATCATCAGACGTATGTTGAGATGGAGAATGGTCTATACAAAAACGAGTCGTAGGCATGGCTTCCAGCCGTTCGTATGGAATGTCTTTCGAACAAACCTCGCATGTCCCATAACTTCCTTCTTCGATTGCCTTCAGACCCTTATCAATATCTGCTAATTCAATTTGATAATGCTCATATAGGGCAAGATCCTTTTCACGTTCGAATAACTCAGTCCCTTCATCAGCTGGATGGTTATCATAACTTGATAACTCACCTGTTGAATCTACCAGGCTCCGCCTTAAACCAAAATCATTTTCATCTCCAAAGTGCTCCTTTAGCTCTTTTTTCTGCTGTTCGAGCTTTTGTTGAAAATCCTGTACTTGCTGGTTTGAAAGCATATACGCCAGTCCCTTCCTCACTATAATCTACTCTTAGTATTTTCCATTATCCATATTTTTATAAGTGAAAAATAAGGGGACACTCTTGGCAAGCAGCATTTTGTGAGATATCCTAATGTCTAACATAATTTTCCTATAGGGGTTTTAAAAATGAAACCATTATCATTTCTTATTCATTTTGGATACAATCAAGCACTGGCCTGTCTGTTTCCAGTCGCTATCTTTTTGACACTAGCACTATCCAAAATCATTCCGCTTTCAATCCTACCTCGATATGACTTTATTCTGATTCTTTGTCTGCTCATGCAGGTGTTTATGGTTACAGCAAAGTTTGAAACATGGGACGAACTTAAAGTCATCTGTCTCTTTCATGTCATTGGACTTGCACTTGAATTATATAAAGTTCATATGGGTTCTTGGTCGTATCCTGAAGAGGGGTTTTCTAAGCTATGGGGGGTTCCGCTATACAGCGGATTTATGTATGCAAGTGTAGCCAGCTATATGTGCCAATCCTGGCGGCGTTTACACCTTACACTAGTCAATTGGCCGCCTACCATCATTGCAGCTATTACTGCTGCTGCAATCTATCTTAACTTTTTCACACACCATTTTATCATTGATCTTCGCTGGATATTAATAGGGGTCGTCCTTTTAGTCTTTTACCGGACAATAGTAACGTTCACAGTAAACAATCAACCCTATCAAATGCCTGTGGTATTATCGTTTGTTTTAATGGGTTTCTTTATCTGGGTTGCTGAAAATGTGGCTACTTTCTTTGGGGCATGGCAATATCCGAACCAGGAAGATGGCTGGCATCTAGTCCATTTCAGTAAAATCAGCTCTTGGCTGCTGCTCGTCATTGTAAGTTTTCTGATTGTCGCTCTTCTTAAGCATGTAAAACAAACTGAGTCAAGAAAGCAATCAATCAATTTAAGCAAATAAAAAAGCTGCGGATTCTTCCCGAATTCGTAGCTTTTCCACTTATTGCGAATCGTCCTTAGAGATATTTAGGTTTCTCTTCGTAATTTCATCTTCTAATTCCTGTGTTTTTAATGCTTCATTCCGTGAAATTTTTATAATAAAGCGCATGGCGAATACAGCAGCAATTAGAAAGATGGCACAAGTTATGCCTGCTGGAATATATTCAGATTTATCATCAGGAAAATAAAGAAAAAGTCCTAAGACAGTCTGACTAAAAACATTCATATTCTACCCTTCCTCTCATCCTGTAAGAATCATCTATATTATACCAACCTGAGTCATTATACTCTAGAATAAAAAAACGGGATTTAAATCCCGTTTGATTTTTCTTAAACTAATGTAATCGATTGGATCACAATATCTTCAGCTGGTTTGTCACCGTGTGTTGTTTTTGCGTTTGCAATTGCATCCACGATATCAAGACCCTCTATTACTTGTCCAAAAACAGTATGTTTGTGATCAAGCCAAGGTGTACCGCCATTTTCCATATACGCTGTGATAATTTCTTCAGGGTAGCCAGCTTGTTTCATCTGATCGCCCATTCTGCTGTCAACATGCTGTGCTTGAACGATAAAGAATTGGCTACCATTTGTTGCAGGTCCAGAATTCGCCATTGAAAGTGCTCCGCGCAGATTGAAAAGCTGCATAGAAAACTCATCTTCGAAGGTAGAGCCCCAAATACTTTCGCCGCCCATTCCTGTTCCATTTGGATCGCCGCCTTGGATCATAAAGTCCTTGATTACACGGTGAAAAATAATTCCATCATAGTAACCATTTTCTGCATGTGTTAAAAAGTTTTCAACGGTTTTAGGAGCTAATTCAGGGAAAAACTTAATTTTAATTGAACCTGCAGTCGTTTCCATGATTACTGCTTTTTCGTTTTCTAGTACTTCTGTTGTTAATTGTGGAAAGTTTGTCATTGCGATAACCCTTCTTTCAAATTTATTTTCGTGGGCAGCCCTATTGATGACTACCAAGCATCAATTGTACAATACATGAAAAGGAAGTAAAAAGCATCTATTGAACCCTCCTTTCAATTCGTATCAATATTAAATCGTGCCATTTATATGTATGATGATGGAAAGACATATTCTAAAAAGGTGGGGTTCCCATGACAGAAAACACATTTGTAAACGGTGAGATCGTTACCGCGATTTATAAAACGGGGAAATATATTGGGGAAATTACGGATGAACGGCCCAACGCTTATCTTGTGCGGGTACTCGCAGTCGTCAATCATCCGACACAAGGGGATTTACACAATCCTAAACAAACCGATGTTTCCCTATTTCACCAGCGGCGTGCATTAGCCTATCGTGAACAAACGAATGTCCCAAAAAACATGGTACGTCCATACGACGAGACTGTGATTCCAGACTATCAAAGCTCATTAAAGGCTGCGTTAGAAAAACAAAAACAGAAATTGAGTGAGGGCGGCAGGGAATGGGATCAAAAAAGTTTAGAAATGATTGCAGAACTTGAAGCTGATTATTTTAAATAATGACCATAATAAAAGCCAAATCAGTATCGTTGACTTGGCTTTTATAATACGAGTTGATCTAATACCTTCGATAAGTCAATTCTATCGCCGATTGTAGTAGGCTGATGGTTTTTCATATAGCTTTTATCTTTTTCCACTAATTTAAAAATATTGTAAGTCGTCAATGCATCGTCTAGTGCTCGATGGTGTTTACCTGTTCCTTCTTTTCCATATGCTTGTACGGCCTTCCAAAGACCTGTCTGATTCTGGTCTCCAAAAAATCTTTTATATTCCAATGAAAGATCTAATTGTTTACCTGTAAACGGAAAGTCGAGTCCTGCTTTTTGACAATTGTTACGTAATACTTTCATATCCATATTGCCCCAAGTCACCACTGTTGTAGGAAGTTTTTCATCATAGCTTTTTAACAGTGATACCAGTTCAGCAAATGGCATACCTAAATCTGTTTGACTTTGATTGATGTGCAGAAATTTTTTACACCGATCTGTCAATTTATTAAATCTTGTTGGTGTAACAAATGACGAAAATTCCCCCGTAATGTGACCGTCCTTTACAGCTGCAAACCCTACTTCAATAATTTCTGGATAAAACCCAATTGGATTTGCTTTCCCTTCCGGCATGGTAAATTCAAAATCAATAAATAGATACTGCTTTTCTTCCATGCTCTAACCTCCTTCTTTTCTCTCTTTACACTATTAACATATTTAAGGTAATTAAGCCCTTTTTTTTATTAGTATATCAGAAACAAATTCGGAATATTTCATTTTTTTATACTACATGTAACTTTTATTGCCTTAAATTTTTTAAAATGGTACATCTCATCAAAAAGAAATTAACATTTCCCCTGAATTTGCCGTTATAAATAATGACCCAAAAATGTCCTTTTATTATCGTTTATACCAAATATATTAGACAGGAAGTTGGACTATGCGTACGTTTCTTGGTTATGTCTTTATTTTTATGTTTGTCCCACTTTTCTGCTGGATGTTTTTTCTTTCCTATTCAGAATGGTCTGCAAGCCTTAGCCTAAATCAAGTACTTGATAAAAAGATTCCTATGGAAACCATTCCACTAGCTGAAACAAGCTGGATAAAGGATAAAAACGGCAGTGTAATCGCGTCAATCTCCAATCAACAGCACAGGGTTTCTCTCGATAATACTGAAATACCAACGTTTCTAAAAGACGTATTCATCATCGCTGAGGATCGCAGTTTTTATGATCATTCAGGCTTTGATGCAGCAGCAATCAGCCGTGCAATAATGGTCAATGCATCCAGTGATTCGATTGAACAAGGCGGCAGCACCATTACTCAGCAACTGGCAAGAAATAGTTTCTTATCTTCTGAAAAAACGTATAATCGGAAGCTGGCGGAACTGCTTCATGCTTACCAGCTAGAACGGAAATACAGCAAAACGGAAATTCTTGAGCACTATATTAATGCCATTTACTTTCATAACGGCATGTATGGGATTGAAGCAGCAGCCAATTTTTATTTTACTAACTCTACTGACAAATTGACCAACGCAGAACTTGCTTTTCTTGCAGCGATCCCAAATAACCCAAACGCTTATAATCCGCTCAAGCATTACGATGCAACAAAGCGCAGACAAGAACGATTGATCAAACAGCTTAGTGAGGCTGGGAAACTGACAAAAAGTGAAACTAACAAACTAATCCAAGAAAAAATCACCTTGAATGTGCAGCCAAAAACGAAGGAACAATACCCAGATTATACGGATTACGTAAATTATGAATTCAACAGTCTCATCGCTCGAGTGGATGGCTTGGAAGCGAAGCTTGTCAGTAAAGACTCCTCTATAAGGAAAGCAGCACAAACGAAATTGAATAACAAAGTACAAACCTTACTTGAATCTGGTATAACCATCGAGACTGCGTTAGACCCTGCTATCCAGAAAGCCTCAAAAGAATCTGTGCAGCAAAGGCTTAAAGGAACCGATATCGAGGGATCGGCAGTGGTTATAGAACATCATACGCAAAAGCTTGTCTCTTTGATTGGGGGAAAGAATTATATCAAAAATTCTTTTAACCGTTCGTATCAAAGCTATCGTCAGCCAGGATCCGCAATGAAACCATTACTTGTTTACGCGCCTTATTTCGAGGAGACGAATGCCCCTACTTCTCAATTAATTAGTGGCGCATCTTATTGTAAAAACGGATACTGTCCCCGTAATGCCGGTGGAGGCAGTTACGGCTCTGTTACCTTAAAGCAGGCATTTGCCCGTTCCTATAATACACCAGCTATTCGATTGTTTGAAAAGACAGGCATCGCCACGTCCTTTTCGTATTTAAAACCATTTCGTTTCCAAAAAATCACCACTGATGATTATACTTTGCCCGCAGCAGTCGGTGGTTTTTCGTATGGTGTCAGTACACTGGAACTCACCCGGGCTTTTACATCATTCGCTAACGGGACATATAAACCAGCACACGCTATTATGAAAGTTCGTAATAAACAAGGAAAAACCCTCTACCAATGGGACGATAAAGCAACAACCATTTGGAGCGGTCAAACCGTTAAAAAAATGAGGAATCTGCTTCATGAAGTAACCGTGAATGGAACTGGGAGGAAAGCCTATATTGAACGTAGTTATATTGGTGGGAAAACTGGTACAACCAATGATGTTAAGGACCTCTGGTTTGTTGGACTGACCAACGACTATACCACAGGCATTTGGATAGGCAAAGATCAGCCGTCAAGTATGGCTGCTCAACAGTACGCTGCTCCTCACCTAACCATCTGGAAGACTATTAATCTCTCCATTCCAAACCTATAAAGGCATGCTTGCTATGACACTGTTATAGAGCTTAATCCCACAGTATAAAATGGTACTCAGCATGGCCGACCAGCCAAATACATGAAAAACAATAATTCCAATCAGCCCCGCTCCACTGAGTGCAGGGCTGATTTTGTATACAAAGTAAATAAATGCAACGAATGTGGTTGTAAGAAATATAGCCAAAATCCCTAAAATGGATTGAATACTTATGAGAGAAACAGCCCCTCCAATCAAATAAATCACAGCACATGCTCGAATACTTCTTAAACTTTCTCCTTCTGATTCTTTGGAAAAAAACAATAAGGAAATCTCGATGGCTGTATCAGCAATTAGTTTTAACGCGGCGAACAACATAAAAACAATCAAAAACAATCCAAATAAAAGAGTCAATTTAATCCCAGTAACCGAAAAAAACGCCAGCATTCCTTGATAAATACCAACCTGTTTTAACAAATCAAGGGTATGTATCTCCCCATATACTGCAAAGGATAGACTGAATAATAAAATTGAAATTAGCGGAAAATAACCTAGTAAATAGGTATTTTTCATTCTTGATCTTCCTTTCTTTTACCAACTATTTTCTAATCTAAAAATTTTTTTTACTTGAATATGACCTGTTTCTACCTATTTATAAATTTTTTTATAATTCGATTACAGACGCCCGCCAGTCATGCAGCAGGCTGTTATTTACGCTATACTTTAGGAACGTTCCCTATGTAATGCACAATCGTATTAAAAACGAGGAGGGGTATTATGTCGTTGCTTCACTGGGCCGTATTAGCGCCGTTTTTGGCAGCGCTGCTGGTCCCTTTTCTTTATAAGCTTGTCCGCCGAATTCATACGGGCTGGTTTGTACTTTTTATACCGATCATTCTTTTTACATACTTTTTCACATTGATTGATACTACACGAAAAGGATCAACCATTATCGAAAGTGTTCCATGGATTCCTTCTCTACATATCAATGTATCCCTATATGTGGATGGATTAAGTTTATTATTCGCATTATTAATAACGGGTATTGGTGCTCTAGTTATTCTTTACTCGATTTTTTATTTATCAAATAAAAAAGAATCTCTGCATAACTTTTATGTATATTTACTTTTGTTTATGGGGGCCATGCTAGGTGTTGTCCTATCTGATAACTTAATCGTTCTCTACACATTCTGGGAACTAACGAGCTTGTCATCCTTCCTGCTAATCGGCTATTGGCATCATCGCGAGCGCTCTCGCTATGGTGCACAAAAGTCATTGTTGATTACGGTTTTCGGTGGACTTGCCATGTTCGGCGGTTTTGTCCTCCTATCCTATATCGGCAGCACCTTCAGTATTCGTGAGCTAATTATGGATAGCGGACAACTGTTTGAACATCCTTTATTCATCCCTACTATGCTGCTGATTTTGCTCGGAGCGTTTACAAAATCCGCGCAATTTCCTTTTCATATCTGGCTCCCGGATGCAATGGAGGCACCGACACCGGTCAGTGCTTACTTGCATTCGGCCACAATGGTGAAAGCAGGTATATACCTGGTTGCCCGTCTATCACCTGTCTTTGCCTTTTCTGGAACCTGGCTCTGGCTGGTTTCTCTCTTTGGAATCATCACCCTTTTATGGGGTTCATTCTTTGCGGTAAAACAAACCGACTTAAAGGGAATATTAGCGTATTCAACCATCAGTCAGCTTGGACTAATCATGTCATTATTAGGCGTTGGAGCAGCTGCTCTCCATTATGAAGAGCTAGATGACAATCTCTATCTTGCCGCTACTGTTGCTGCCGTTTTTCATTTAATTAACCACGCCACCTTTAAAGGCAGCCTATTTATGGTCGCTGGGATCGTCGATCATGAAACAGGTACACGTGATATCCGTAAGCTGGGCGGTTTAATGCAGGTAATGCCGATTACCTTTACGGTTGCAGTTATAGGCACTTTTTCTATGGCTGGAGTACCGCCCTTTAATGGCTTTTTAAGCAAGGAAATGTTCCTAGCAAGCATGGTCCATGTTTTGGAACTAGATATAGTTAACTTCACTACTTGGGGAGCTCTTTTCCCTGTAATAGCTTGGATTGCAAGTGTCTTCACCTTTATTTACAGTATGATTATTTTATTTAAAACCTTTACAGGCAGCCTTCAGTCGGAAAAGCTCCCGAAACAGCCGCATGAGGCACCAATCGGGATGCTCATTTCTCCAATAATCTTGGCATCTTTGGTTATTGTGTTTGGGCTATTTCCGAACCTGCTGTCAACTTCCATTATAGAGCCAGCAACAGCTGCCATTCAGCCAACGCTGACAAATGACCTCCATGTCCATATTGGTTTTTGGCATGGATTTAAACCTGAGTTTTGGATGACTGTTGGAATCATCGTATTTGGGACTATGCTTTTTATAACCTTAAAAAGATGGTGGAGGATTTACTCCATCGTTCCCGAGCAAATTTCACTCAATAATCTCTATGACCAAAGTTTAAACATGATTGAAGTAATCTCATTAAAACTCACAAAAATCTTTATGACTGGGTACATCCGCAACTACTTAATATATATTTTCATATTTTTTATAGCAGCTCTATTAAGTACCCTTTTTCAAAAAAATGCTTTCACAATCGATTTAGATCATGTTGCACCCATCGGATTATATGAGGTCATTTTAGCAGTCATCATAGCCAGTGTGTCTATTGTCATTTTATTTGCTAAATCACGGCTGACCTCCATTATCCTGCTTGGTGCTGTCGGCTATACCGTTTCACTCTTTTTTGTTTTATTCAGGGCACCTGACCTTGCCTTGACTCAGCTGATTATTGAAACCATTTCCGTCGCATTATTTCTGCTATGTTTCTATCGGCTTCCGAAGCTTGGCAATCGAAAAGAGGAACGTATGGCATTTAGATGGAATAATGCCTTAATCTCTATCGGAGTTGGCATCACCGTAACTCTCATTGCGATATCAGCGTTTAGCAGTAATAAACCGTTTCCTCCTATTTCCAGCTACTATATTGAAAATGCCTATAAAGAGGCAGGGGGTAAAAACATAGTCAATGTCATATTAGTTGACTTCCGCGGACTTGATACCATGTTCGAAATTACCGTCCTTGGAATTGCAGCCCTTGGCATCTTTGGAATGATCAAACTTAGAACAGGGAGGAAGTCAGAATGAAAACAAACGACCTAATCCTCCAAACGGTTACAAAGGTTGCAGCTTTTGTCATTATTCTATTTTCCCTTTCTATCTTTTTAGGCGGCCACTACTCGCCAGGCGGCGGCTTTGTCGGAGGATTAATGACTTCCTCTGCCATCATCTTGCTGTTGCTTGCCTACGACCTAAAAACTGTTGCGGGAATACTACCTGTTGACTATAAACTGTTTATCGCAAGCGGGCTGCTCCTTTCTGTACTAACTGCATCAGGGTCACTTCTGTTCGGTGTACCACTGATGACCCATGCATTTACGTATGTCGACCTCCCGTTACTCGGACATATTTCACTGCATACAGCAGTCCTGTTTGATCTCGGTGTCTACCTTGTGGTTGTTGGTGTGACGATGACGATAATCCAAACGATTGGGGAGAGTGAATAATGGAAATTTTAATGGCCATTGTCATTGGCATCCTGTTTACGTGTGCTACGTATCTCATGCTCTCTAAAAGTATTCTTCGGATCATAATTGGGACAGGGCTGCTGAGTCATGGCGCACATTTATTAATTCTAACGATGGGTGGACTTAAACGCGGCGCAGTCCCCATCCTAACCGATAAGATTCAAGACTATGTAGATCCACTTCCCCAAGCACTAATATTAACGGCAATCGTTATTAGCTTCGGGGTCACGGCTTTTTTCTTGGTACTGGCATATAGAACCTATCAAGAGATTGGCACCGATGATATGGATCAATTGAGAGGAACGAAGCATAATGAATAACCTTACTATATTACCTGTGCTGCTGCCGCTGCTCACAGGAATTATCTTACTATTCGTTACCAAATCAATTATTATTCAACGAATTCTCTCGATGCTCTCTTCCATAATTGGCATTGGGATCGCAGGTACCTTAGTCTACAATGTCTCTGCTCACGGAATAATAGCTTTAGCGGTTGGCAGCTGGGAAGCACCATTTGGCATTGTCATCGTTGCAGATATGCTTGCAAGCTTACTGGTACTGACCACAACTATCATCGTCTGTGCGGTATTAATCTATTCGTTTTATTCTATTGGCGAAGCACGTGAGAAATTCTACTATTACGCAATGGTTCAGTTTTTACTAGTCGGAATAAATGGAGCATTTTTAACAGGGGATTTGTTCAACCTATTCGTCTTTTTCGAAGTCATGTTAATGGCTTCTTACGTATTACTTGCACTCGGTGGAACAAAAGTCCAACTCCGCGAGACAATTAAGTACTTATTGGTAAACGTAATTGCCTCTGCTCTCTTTGTCATTACCGTTGCCTATCTATATTCCGTCACCGGGACTCTGAACATGGCCGACTTAAGCAGAAAAATCGCAGAAATTGGACAACCCGGAATTATCACCGTCATTGCTGTATCCTTTCTCATTGTGTTTGGTATGAAAGGAGCGATTTTCCCGCTCTTTTATTGGCTGCCCGGCTCATATGCCGCCCCGCCGATTCCAGTAATCGCCTTGTTCGGTGCACTCCTAACAAAGGTTGGGATTTACTCTATTTTTCGTACGTACACACTTTTGTTTTATCATGATCAAGGCTATACACATACCTTACTTGGCATACTTGGCATCTTAACCATCATTATTGGGATCATAGGTGCAGTCGGCTATTGGGATTTAAAGAAAATTATTATTTATAACATCATCATTGCCATCGGCGTGATTACGTTTGGAATCTCACTTATGAATGAACAAGCTCTAATCGGAACAGCATTTTATATCATGCACGATATGATTATCAAAGCCGCATTGTTTTTACTAATTGGTATTATGATTAAACTAACAGGGACGAATAATTTGCGTGAGATCAGTGGTCTAATCCGCACTTACCCTGTACTCGGCTGGAGCTTTTTTATTGCAGCCATCTCACTAGCAGGAATACCGCCTTTCAGCGGCTTTGCCGGAAAATTATTAATTCTCCAAGGAGCCGCTGCTGAGTCTGCGTATCTCGGAATGGCGGTCGTTCTTCTGTCCAGTCTATTCGTACTCTATTCGGTCATGAAGATCTTTATCAATGGCTTTTGGGGTGAAGAAAAAGAATACCCGAAGAAAGATATACCTTATAAAAAGCTGCTGTTTCCAGCCGTTTTACTTGTTGCAATTTCCATCAGCTATGGCCTAGGTACAGAATTTGTGTATCCGTTTATCTCACAGGCGGCCGAAACCCTGCTTCATCCGGATATCTATCTTGATGCGGTATTAAAGGAGTAATGTGCAGATGTCTTTTCAAATCTTATTAAATCTATTACTCGCATTCACCTGGATGTTTTTAAAAAATGAGTACAGCGGAAACACATTTACCATTGGGTACATACTTGGGCTGCTCATTTTAATTGTCTTCCGTCATTTTTTCAACGAACGTTTCTATCTTCTGCGTGTTTACGCAGTCATGAAGCTCGTTCTCCTGTTCTTTAGGGAACTCCTTCTTTCTAATATTGCCGTACTCAAAGTCATTCTCAAACCACGGCTTACCATTACACCTGGTATTTTTGCTTTAGAAACGAAACTGACCAAAGACTGGGAAATTACGACACTAGCCAATTTAATTACACTCACTCCTGGAACACTGGTGGTCAACGTTTCAGCTGATAATAAAACCCTCTACATCCATGCTATGGATCTAGCTGATAAACAAGAAGCCATCGACAACATTAAGAATACGTTTGAAAAAGCGATAATGGAGGTGAGCCGATAAATGTTTTCTATAATCATTCAGATAGCCCTCATCTGCATCTCATTATCTATGCTAGGACTGGTATATCGACTTATTAAAGGCCCTTCAACCCCTGACCGGGTTGTCGCACTTGACGCCATAGGCATTAATCTTATAGCACTGATCGCGCTGCTTTCCATAAGCTTGGACACAAGTGCCTACCTAGAAGCCATCCTTCTTCTAGCAATCGTTTCATTTATCGGAACAACAGCCTTTTCCAAATTCCTAGAGAAGGAGGATATCATCGAACATGATCGAAACCTTTAAACTTATAGCCGGCATTCTAATCCTGTTAGGTGCCTTCCTATTTCTAGCGTCCACACTCGGCGTCATCCGGCTGCCAGACGTCTACACCCGAAACCACGCCGCCTCAAAAAGCACCACCCTAGGCGTAACCTCAATCCTAATTGGAACATGTATTTATTTTTACGCACAACACGGACACTTTAATTCAAGATTAATCCTAGCCATATTCTTCATTCTGCTAACCGCACCCGTAGCTGGACACCTAATCAGCCGCGCTGCCTATAACACAAACGTTAAACTCTGGAAAAACAGCAGCGAAGATGATTTAGAAAAAGCAAGGATGGCAAAGCGAAAAGAGTAATACGATTAGACAAGCTCATAGAAAGCTTGTCTTTTTTTTGTATTGGGGAGGTATCTTATTCTATAAGTATATACTCTCTGTTTTTTGTAATTCCTGTGAAATTTAGAGCCATTGACGCCAGAATACGACGGGCAATCGTTTCTGATTCTATCCCTAAGAAGAGACGAAGTTCCTTATTCGTAACAGTATGTTTTTTAATAATGTATAGTCCCTCAAGGATGGCAGATGGGAATCCGGAGACGAATATCCACATGAATGACATATCCAATTTCCATTTTTTCTGTTCATAGGAAGTGCAAAACATATTGTACAATGAACGCCATTCAACAATTCATCTTCATTGATCGCATATTTTTGCAGGATATTTATTTGGAGGGGACTATCAGAAGTAAGCAGAAGGGTTGAGAGTTTGAGGAGTTCATGTTGATTGAATGTTTCAGATTGGTACTTTTGCTGAAGCATCTCTATTTTCAAAGAAAGATAGTCACTATTAATCAACACGTCAAATATTGAAAAGTGCTGAGGTGAGGCCTTAATAATCGCATGCTGATTAGCAATAACAACAAGATGTTCAATAGGGATATCAGGAAAGTCGTTGCGTTGAAGCCATTCTAAAAAAAGATTTTTTTGCCTAATCACCTCGATTAGGAGAAAAAACGAGGGAGAAATGAGTAAAAAATCCATTTGAAAGTGTTCCTCATACATTTCAGAAAGCCTTAACCCATGAAAAATCCTATAGGCTGGATTATGAAGACGTACTAAATGGCGATTCACTTCCATTTCGCCTTTAAAGCCAGCCAAACTTTTTCGTACATCTTCCTCAACATATTTCTTTTTTGGATGCAGTTCCGGTATTCTTCGATTGAGCGCCTCCAGTGCTAGGATACCGACTGATTTATTACATGGTTTCATGATGATAAAATTCCCCCTTCGCCATTCAATACCCTACCATTCGACGAAAATTAAATTATACCTGCATCTTACTTAATTCCTCCAAACCAAGGGGGGTATTTTGTTGAAATTCAGCTTACTAAACTCATTAATCCCGTCTGAAGTCTGCTTATTCCCGTCTGGCCCTATCATATTCCCGTCTCGCGCCTTGGAAAGCCTTCCGAATACCCCAGTGCGTACCCCGTTAGGCTTGGTCTTTTTAAAATAACTCGCTTTTTTTGTTCGCCTGCCATCCTAGATGCGGGATCTGGCCTACAAAATCAACTATTCCAGTCTTCGTGGTTTGAAATCCTCCACTAAGCGTTCTAAACAGAAAAAAAGCAGCATGCTGCTGCTTTTTTTCTGTTATTGTTCTTTTTTCAGTTTTATAACGGCGAGTGTACAGCGGGAGATGCACACTAGTTGTTGTTCTTCGTCACGGATTTTGATGTCCCAAACCATGGTTGTTTTGCCGCGGTGCAGGATGGTTCCTTCTGCTGTGACGATACCGGATCGTTTTCCTTTTAAATGATTGGCATTGATTTCGAGGCCGACCACGGCTTCTTTTGTGGGGTCTACAAGAGCAAATCCCCCCATACTGGCAACTGTTTCGGCTAAGGCTACGGAAGCGCCGCCGTGAAGCAGCCCGAACGGCTGATGTGTTCTTTCGTCGACAGGCATAGTTGCAACAATGCGCCCTTCGCTCAGCTCCGTCACTTCAATTCCTAGTGTATTCATTAATGTCTTTTGGATATTCATTTCCATTGTACTTACCTCCATATACTATCGATATACTGTAGTTCGATTATTTCATAGAAATATCCTTCTTTTACTCACTCATCATACCTGTTTATATTTTCTCATATGTTGAAGATGAAGGAGGCGCAAGCCATGAAATTTTCTGATCAATCCCAAAATGTACGTTATCCTAAGGTCTTTCAGCCAGAAATTCATACAATTCCACAGCGGCCGTCACCTGCACCTGATCCATCGATGTTTATTAAGTCTGCTCAACTCTCGCAGTCTCTTTTGGCCGATGCGCAAAAGGTTGTCAAGCAGATGGCTTCTTCCAAATCATTTTCTCAAAAAATTATGACTGCTGCTCAAGATTCTAAACAGAGTGAGGTCACAGAAATGATAAAAAAAATCGGCCTCACTACAGTTCCAAAAGTTCGTATTACCCCGGATGGAATACGAATGGACTTTGACTCTAAAATAGAAGCAGCACCTGGGGATACTCATGTAATTATCTTGTTACGATGGCATACTTTTTAACGTCTTTCAATAATAGCGAAAAAAAACCGAAGTCCATAAGACTTCGGTTTCATCTTTTTATTTTTCTCCAAAGCGTTCAACAAGCGTGGCAAGTGTTCTAGTCATAACACCCGTACCACCAGGCGTCCCGAGTTCTGATAGGGAATTTGTTGTTGATGTTCCGGCAATATCCAGGTGAACCCATGGGGTATCTTCTGCAAATTCACCGATAAATGCGCCGCCCATGATCGCATGTCCTGGACTTCCCGGTGAGTTGTTTAGATCCGCAATGCGGCTTCCTCTTACCCGTTTCTTATCTTTCTCAGTAATCGGGAGTCTCCAAATCGGCTCACCAGCTTCATGAGAGGCTTCTAAGACTTCGATGAATAAATCCTCATTATTAGTCATTGCGCCAGTCATATCCATTCCTAAGGCCGTGATAACCCCTCCAGTCAGTGTAGCCACATCAACTAAGTACTCTGCGCCATGCTGTTTCGCGTAGGTGACAGCATCGGCAAGTACCAATCGTCCTTCTGCATCCGTATTTAGGACTTCAATAGTTTTACCACTCATTGAAGTAATAACATCATCTGGTTTAAACGCGTTTCCACTGATCATATTATCTGTCGAAGGAATGACTGCCACCACATTTTGCTCAGGCTTTAATTCACCGATAATTTCCATAGCACCAAGCACTGCCGCAGCTCCGCCCATATCGGTTTTCATCCCGACGATGCCTGCCTTTGTTTTAATGGAATATCCTCCTGTGTCGAATGTAACCCCTTTGCCGACAAGTCCGATGACATCTTTCCATTCTTCTTTACCCTGATATTTCAATACGATCATTTTTGGCGGTTCTGTAGATCCTTGGTTAACAGCTAAAAGTGCGCCCATCCCAAGTTTAATCATGTCTTCTTTATCTAATATTTCTGTTTCAAAATCATATTTTTTGCCAAGTTCAGAGGCGTACTCAGCTAAATCCGTCGATGTTAAAAGGTTTCCCGGTATATTAACTAAGGTTCTAGCGGAATTGGTTGCTTTGCCAAATACATGTCCAACCTCAAGAGATGCTTTTAAGTCTTGACTGTCGCTTTCGCTGTAAATTGTAATTGTTTCGATATGCTTTTGCTTCTCATTAGATTTTTGCTTGTACCCCGCAAATTCATAAGTGGAAAGCTGAAATGCTTCCCCAAAGGCATGAGCTGTATCTTGGATATCTACGTGCTCAGTATGGAATGTATCGAGTGCTACTGAAATCTCAGAAATACGGGAGTTCTTAATCAATTTAAAAGCAGCCCCAAATGATTCACGCAAGCTTTCAAAGCTGACTGTGTCACGTTTACCGAGACCGACAAACAATAGTATTTTCGGTCCCAGTTGTCCTAATGTATGTACCTTCGTTACTTTATTACGTCTTCCAGAAATTTCACCGGCCTTTAACAGTCCGGTCAATTGACCATTTAATTTTTCATCGGCCAATTTCCCTGCTCCTTCAAGCCGTGCTGGCTGATCAAAGACACTGATAAGAAGACATTCCTCAAGATGATCTATTTGAAAATGATTATTTATGGTATACATAGTTACCTCCCTTATTTCGTAAATTAATTATATCTAAGTTTTCAAGATATTTCGAATATAGCACATATTTTCTGTTTATTAATTATTTTTTTGTAAAAATGGTTTAGAGCCCCTTAATCATGTTTATGAATAAAGTAACAGGATTTCTTAGCAGGAAATAACTACTTTTTCACCGAATAACATATCATTATCTTTTCAAGCGTTCCGATCGCGTTGAAAATAGAAAGAAGGAGATGCCCCTTGGATTTACTTTTTAATTTTCCCTTAATCGCGGCTCTACTTGCGATATTCTTTGCTCAATTCATCAAAGTTCCTATTCACTTTATCGCATTAAAAAAGCTGGATTGGTCTCTTCTTACCTCAACAGGCGGCATGCCAAGTTCACACTCTGCCGCAGTCACTGCGCTGGCGACGGCGGTGGGTATTGAAGCGGGGCTAACGTCTCCCATCTTTTCAGTTGCAGCCATCTTTGCCATCATTACGATGTTTGATGCTACTGGAGTTCGACGCCAGGCAGGTGAACAAGCCGCGGTACTCAACAGACTGGTAGTGGATTTTAACACCTTTGTCTCAGAAGCAAAGACTTGGCAGCAAAAAGAAGAAAAGCAAAAACAGCGGAAACTTAAAGAACTGCTCGGGCATAAACCAATTGAAGTATTTTTCGGCGGATTAACAGGTGTTTTCATAGCACTCTTTCTTCACTTTGTATTATTTGAAGGGTAGGTTCTCATGATGAAAATCATTTCGTTATGTCCTAGTAATACTGAGCTTTGTGTCTATTTAGGTGTTGAAGACCAGTTGATTGCTTTAGATGATTATTCAGATTGGCCTGACTCTGTGCAGCATCTGCCCCGGTTAGGCCCGGACTTATCCATAAATATTGACCTAGTAGAAAAACTGAAACCTGATTTAGTATTGGCATCTTTAAGTGTCCCAGGAATGGAGAAAAACCTTATAGCCCTTCAAGACCGTGGCATTCCTCACCTGACTTTCAATCCACAATCGTTAGATGATATTGCTAAGGACCTACTAACGCTTGGTGATGCCCTAGGAATGGAGACAAGAGCTGCTGCAGTCGTTCATGCCTATAGGTCACGGATAAAGCAGTACGAGGAAACAGCTAAAAGGATAGAACAGAAAACGCCTCTTTACTGGGAATGGTGGCCGAATCCCTTATTCAGCCCAGGTGGAGTAAATTGGCTGACAGAAATCAGCAGGCTGGCCGGGGGGTACAATATATTTGAAACCATAGATGCTGCAAGCATTCAAGTTCTGCCAGATGATGTACGAAAACACAACCCAGCATTTATACTTTTAGCTTGGGTCGGCGTTCCTACAAGCAAAATTAAACCTGAGCTCGTAAAAAAAAGACCTGGCTGGACGGATATGATCGCTGTTCAGCAAGATCAACTCCTTATTTTAGAAGAACCTTTATATTGCCGTCCATCGCCGCGCCTTCTTGATGGATTAGAGAAATTAGCCTTACTTCTGCATCCCGAACATTTTCAGCATCTTACCGATAAATAAAAGAGATGGTTGAACTTTGTTCGACCATCTCTTTTACTATTTATTCTTTTTTCGTTTTTCCAACTATCTGTTCTCGAAAAACTTGCAGATTTTTATCTTCATTGAGAGCAGCCAATTGTTTTTCTGTTAAAGAGCCTTTTCCCTTTTCGATAATGTATACATCAAGGGTCTTTTTCCCCCAGTCCGAATATACATCAGCAACGGTATTATAATACAAATCAAGCTCATCCCCATTGATTGCTCCGCCTTTATCCGCTACTACTCCGTACCCGTAACCAGGAATCCAAAGAATCGTCCCTAATGGGAAGACATTTAAATCTGCAGCGACTGTAGAATACAAATCTCTTTTTACCTTAACACCTGAATAGGTAATCCCGTATGTAGGACTTTCTGGATATTTGCCCGTTGATTCATATCCTGCGGTATAGCCTGTCGCTGTCACAGTATGTACTGGATATTGAGTAAAATCGATTTCATCCTCTATAGATGGTTGAATTTCTGCTGCTTGAACTTTTAAACCGTGCCCTAAGAAAGTTTTCTTAATTGATTCCAGACCTATATGATGAGTCTTTTTATTATCCAGAGATAAGAACTTCTTTGAATCCTCTGTTTGACTAAATTGAGCGCCGACCCCTGTTACCTGCCAGAAGGTCGTATAGAATGCTGTTATAAATAACAAGCTGACGGCCGTTCTTTTAATCCCGATTTTCATTTTTTCCATATAGTAATTCCACTCCCTTATCATCATATTTCTTTCCCGAAAAACGATGAAGTATGCAGGATTCATGGAATTTGACTTAAGATTGGTTCTTTCGGATTAGCAAAAAGCAGGCAGCCATGATTCGGCTGCCTGCTTGATTTTAAAACATTTGATACCCTTGTTTTCTCAAAATTTTAATGACAACACCTGCTAAGATAGCTCCAGCTAGACCACTGGAAAGTATAGTGATGTCAGCAACTGCAAGATTTGAAAATTTAGTACCAAGTGTACTAAATACTCTGCCGGGAGCTCTGAAGTATTCAATCATTTTCTCACCATTTACGATAAAGATCGTAACAAGTGGGAAAATAATCACCATAACCCATGAGGACCGGAACAGCATATTTAATAAAAAACCGATTCCAAAAAAGAGCAGAAAAAATAGAACAACAGATATAATTAAAACAGGCAACGCCATAGTCAAAGACCCTCCTCAAGAAGCATCACTCTCAGTTTACTCAATGAAAAGGGACACGTCAATTCCTCAGATAGATAAAAATGGAATCAATGATTACGTTGTTTTTCTGATTTTTATCTTTTAATAAAGACAATCAGGATTTTTCCCCTGCTTTTCCGCTGCCATCACAACCGTTGCAAGTTTCCGATCCGCCAAGAAGTAATTGAAAATATCCCTGCCCAGAACAATATTCACAAGTATTTCCCTTTCCTTTCATTTCTCATCAACTCCTTATAAATAATTTTAATTTTCTGATAGTTTAACAAAAATAGCGAAATAAGGAAAATCTCAAAAGTAACGAAAAACCCTTAATGTAACCGCATACAGTTATGGTTTTCTACTGTTTTCTCTCTATCCCTTAAAATTAACTGAATATTTAAAAAGCTGTATAGGAAGATTCCTAACAGCTTGTCTTTTAGAGAATATTAAACTTTCCTTTCTTTAATACGGTACTTGTGCCGCCAATAGAGAAAAGTGCACGATTATCAATTACCTTTTTCATTACTGAAGCCGGTTTTCCTTTTAATTTTTTTCCAAAGACGATACCAATTGCATCACGTTCCCCAAGCGAGCATACTGTTCCTTTAATATCAGGCTTAAACGCAGTTAAGTTCGTTTCTTGGCGTAATAATGCGAGTAGATTATTGGTTACCACATCTGCTTGCTGCAGCGCAATTTGAGCGGTGGGAGGATAGGGACGATTAATCTCCTCATTAATAATTAAGGAACAGTCTCCAATGATGAAAATATTTTCGTGACCAGGAGCCCGTAAATCTGGGTCCACCTTTACTCGGCATCGGTTCGCTTCAAAACCTGATTCTTCAATTACGGAGCTTCCGCGGATCCCAGCCGCCCAAATCACTGTGCCCGCTTTAATTTCTTGTGTCTCTTCTTCACCAATACCTACTAAAATACCCTCTGGGTCAGCACCTTTAATGGGTGTTCCAATCTTAAATTCAACCCCTCTTTTCTCAAGATAGGCTACTGCATACTCAACCAATTCTGGGTCAAAACCAGGAAGTACCGCTTTTGCTGCCTCTACACAATAAATCTTCACCTTATTTTGATCAATTTCATATGTTTTACATAACTTCGGTATGCGATTGACCAGTTCACCAAGGAATTCGATCCCTGTGAAACCTGCACCGCCGACTATGATTGTTAATCGTTCTTCCTTTTTTAGAGCTTCATTTTGATACGTTGAAAATTGACTCTCAATATGTTCGCGTATTCGCTTTGCTGCATCTACACTCGTAATTGAAAACGCATATTCCTTCAAGCCCTTAATGCCAAACGTTTCTGATTCACCGCCGAGGGCTATAACTAAATAATCATAAGAAACCTCACCGATATTGGTCATCACTTTTTTTTCTGCGGTTGCAATTTTTGTAACGGATGCTTGAATAAATGCAACTTTTTTAACATCAATCACAGATTTAACTGGATAGGTAACCTGGTCGTCTCGAAGGGTACCAGCTGCAGCCTCATGAAGCCAAGTCGTTTCATAATGGTAGTTATTTTTGTTAATCAGTACAATTTCTACTTCATCTGTACGTATTTTTTTTGCAAGCGTACGGTAGTCATTAATCCACCGTATCCTGCCCCAAGAATTACGATTTTTGTTTTCAAGAATATCACTTCTGCCTTTCCTTTTACGATTATGTTTTATTGTTTCCATATTCTTTATTATTAACAATTCATTTTTTTGGATTTTTTGTTTTTTTATTTTCTGAGGTTTTCTGTTCATTCCTCGTTTTCCTTGTTTATTAAGAGAGAGGGTCAGAAATAGGGGCAAACTAAGCTTAATAAGTTTCTGAATATAGAGGTTTTTGCGTTTAGTTCTTGATTATCTATGATAAGATAGTAAAATAAATTTCGAATTTTTATCGGAGGGATTTAGCTTGGAAGAGAATGAAAAAGTATTTGATATAACGATTATCGGAGGCGGCCCTATTGGCTTATTTACCGCTTTTTATGGCGGTATGAGACAGGCGTCTGTGAAAATTATAGAAAGTCTGCCTCAGCTGGGCGGACAATTATCCGCCTTATATCCAGAAAAGTACATTTACGATGTAGCAGGCTTTCCAAAAGTACGGGCACAGGAGCTTGTCGATAATTTAAAACAGCAAATGTCTAAATTCGAACCAACTGTTGTACTTGAAGAAGCTGTGCAAACCGTTGAAAAACAAGCTGATAGTGTGTTTAAGCTAACAACTAATGGTGGTACACATTTTACAAAAGCCATTATTATCACAGCTGGTAACGGAGCATTCCAGCCACGCAGAATTGAATTGGATGAAGCGGCTAAATACGAAGGGAAAAACCTTCATTATTTCATCGATGATTTAAATCATTTCGCCGGCAAAAAAGTGGTGATTTTCGGTGGAGGAGATTCCGCAGTTGATTGGGCGCTTATGCTTGAACCCATCGCTGAAAAAGTAACAATCGTTCATCGTCGAGATAAATTCAGAGCACACGAACATAGTGTTGAGAATTTAAAAAAATCAAATGTAGAAATTAAAACCCCATTCATCCCTGCTGAATTTCTTGGTAACGAAGAAGCCATTACGCAAGTGGTCGTGCAGGATGCAAATGGTGAAGATAAAGAAGTGATCGATGTTGATGCCGTCATCGGAAATTACGGTTTTGTATCCTCTCTAGGACCAATTAAAGATTGGGGATTTGAACTGCAAAAAAATACAATTGTTGTGAACTCAAAAATGGAAACGAGTATTCCAGGCATATACGCAGCCGGTGATATTTGTACCTATGATGGTAAAGTAAAACTTATTGCCAGCGGCTTCGGCGAAGCGCCTACGGCCGTCAACAACGCCAAGCAATATATCGATCCAAAGGCACGAATCCAACCGATGCACAGTACGTCAATGTTCTAAGAATCAATTAAAGGAACCAAGTGGAGGATGAAAAACACCTTCTACTTGGTTCCTTTTTGTTTACCTGTCTTTATTAAGGGTAAAAAATGAATAAGTAATTTCTGAAAGGGTGTTTCGATATGAAAGTATTAGTAGCTGGAGCAAATGGCACAACAGGCAGACAAATTGTAAACTTATTAGCTAAAGAAGAAAATCATACGGCACTCGCTATGATTCGAAAAGAGGAACAAAGTGAGGATATCAAAAACGCGGGTGGTGAACCGGTCTTAGCTGATCTCGAAGGAAATCTTGATCAAGCAGTCCAAGGTGTCTCTGCAGTTATTTTTGCAGCTGGTTCTGGACCTAAAACCGGCCCTGACAAAACTACGGCCGTTGATAGGGATGGGGCCATCTCGTTAATTGATGCAGCAAAAAAAGCTGGAGTAAAACGCTTTGTCATGTTAAGTGCAATCGGATCTGACACACCGGAACAAGGACCCGAAGGCATGCAACACTATTTCAAGGCTAAGCTTGATGCTGATGAGCATCTAAAGCAAAGTGGTTTAACCTATACCATTGTTCGTCCAGGCGCTTTGACGAATGACGAAGGTACAGGGAAAATTATTGCACAGAATAAACTTGAAGATCCGAAAGGAAAGATCTCTCGGGCAGATGTTGCACAAGTTCTCGTTTCTTCATTAGATGACGAAAAAACGTTCAATCAAACTTTTGAAATTCTGAATGGAAATGTCCCAATCAAAGAAGCAATCTCTGAATTATAAAAAAGGGCACCTGAAATCATTTCAGGTGCCTCTTTTCTGTATTAACAGCTTTCTGGTGTTCCTTCATTCTTCGCTGTTTTAAAAGATGATCCGCATCCGCAAGAAGCGATGGCATTAGGATTCTCTATGGTAAAGCCGCCGCCCATTAAGGACTGTTTGTAATCAATAGCCGTTCCATTTAAAATCGAAGCATCGTTTTTATTGACGAGGATTTTGATTTCAAACTGTTCAAGCTGCTGATCATTTTCTCCAGCTTCTTGTTCAAAGCCCATACCATATGAAAGACCGCTGCAGCCGCCTCCTTTTACAGCTACTCGTAAAAAGGAACCTTCTTCTTCATTGTGTTTCATCATTTCTTTTATTTGAAAAGCCGCAGCTTCTGTAATTGTTACTACTTCACTCATTTAAAACCCTCCCTTTATAAGTTTGATGAGGAATGTTTCTTTATTAGTATATACTTAAAATCAGTTGCTTCTCAACTTTCCAATCCAAAAACAGGGATATCTTTTAAAAAAGCACCTTTATCTATGATAACCATTCAATTAGAACATTGGATTGTCTTTAAGGTATTGATAAATATTACTAACCAACTCTTCTGTCGTTTCTCCAGATACAGGATCACCATTAACCAAAGCATAAAGACTTGCCGCACATTTACCACATTGACTGAGGCATCCATACTCAACAATATCTAAATTCGGATCACGTTCTAATTGTTCTAAAGCTTCCTGTGCTCCGCTGGCTAAGTTGCTTATACAAAATTCAATTATAGGCTTCATACTCTCACCTCACATTACTAACAGATTATCCTATCCCTTTTTTTCTAAACAGTCAATTCATTTAGCTTATAATTATCATAATAGTTATATAATTAGTTGTGATTTATCGACAATTTAGATATACTTTTTAGTGGTATATAATGCAGTAATTGCGCGGACATACGGGGATTTAGGGGAAATATCTGCAACGAGAGTAAATTGCGCTCAGAAATGAGTAGTGACTCTTGGTTGCACAAAGGGGAATTATACATGAAGAACTTAGTCATACTAGGCGGAGGGTATGGAGGGATGCGAATCCTTGAGCGATTGCTTCCTGGCCATCTTCCGGACGAAGTATCCATTACACTTATTGATCGTAATCCTTACCATAGTTTAAAAACAGAATTCTACGGTCTAGCTGCTGGAACGATTCCAGATCAGCATATACGCGTCGGGTTTCCTGATCACCCAAGACTTGAAAAGGTTTACGGCGAAATTGATTCTATAGACTTAGAACATAAACAAGTACTTCTTCTAAATCAAAAACCAGTGCCTTACGATGACCTTGTTATCGGTCTTGGTTGTGAAGATAAATATCACAGTGTTCCAGGTGCAGATGAGTTTACGTACAGCATACAAACAATAGACAAATCACGCCGTACATACCAAGCGTTAAATAACCTTGGTTCTGGGGGAACGGTTTCGATTGTCGGCGGAGGGTTAAGCGGAATTGAACTCGCTAGTGAGCTTTGTGAAAGCCGTCCTGACCTAAAGGTGAAACTGTTTGATCGTGGTCCGCATATTCTATCTACGTTTCCAGTAAGACTGTACACGTATGTGGAATCATGGTTCACGAAGCATGGTGTCGAAATAGTCCACCATGCAAATATTACAAAAGTAGAAGAAAATATTCTTTATAATAATGATCAGCCTACACAGAGTGACGTAGTTGTCTGGACAGCTGGGATCCGACCGAATAGAATCGTCAGAGAAATGGACATTGAAAAAGACAAACAAGGCCGGGCTATTCTCACACCACAACATTTTCTTCCATCTGATGACAGTGTTTTTGTAGTAGGAGATTGCGCGAGTCTTCCACATGCTCCAAGTGCGCAGTTAGCAGAAGGACAAGCTGAACAAATCGTTCAGGTCCTTCAAAAAAAGTGGGCCAATCAACCACTTCCTGAAAGCTTCCCATTGATTAAGCTTAAAGGTACATTAGGCTCTTTAGGTAAGAAGCAAGGCTTTGGACTTGTAGCCGAACGTCCAATTACAGGACGAGTGGCACGTCTCTTAAAATCGGGCATTCTTTGGATGTACAAAAATCATAGAGGATAACCTTAAGCTTGCAGAAACTTTCTGCAAGCTTGTTTTTATTCTGTTCCTTCCACATACCCATATTCTTTTAATTTAGCAGCAATGGTTTTTAACCTTGGATTGCCTTCCCCCATAATTTCTCCCTCTATTAAGACAATGGGATAAAAAAGATCTTCTTCAATTACTCTGTTTACAAATTGTTGAATAACAGGGTTATCATGTGGACTTTCGATATCAAAATATCTCATTTGTATATGTTGATTTGGGAATTTCCGATTTAGTGCAGCTCCAAGCCATTCATACGTTTCTTTCGATGAAGGCATTCCTACACAGCTTGCACAAACCTGTTCCGCTCCAAATACTTGTACTTCTGTCTCTTTATAATTCATTATTTAACATCCCCTAACTATATTCTCCTGAATTTAAAAATAAGGCCTGTTTGAAAACTTTATACGTAGTTACAGATGGATTTTTTGCTTACTGAGCATTATAATAAAGAGTATGAAAGGAGTCGATTGCAATGTCTGAACAGACAATGGAAGTACAGGTTCAAGAAGTTTTAGATAAGCTTCGTCCGTTTCTTCTTCGTGACGGCGGTGACTGTGAGCTTGTAGACGTAGATGAAGGAATCGTTAAGTTACGTCTTCTTGGCGCATGCGGCAGCTGCCCAAGTTCTACAATTACCCTTAAAGCCGGTATTGAACGCGCTCTTCTTGAGGAAGTACCTGGCGTAGTGGAAGTTGAACAAGTATTCTAAGTAACTTCAATATAGTAAAGCTGGCCTATATAGGCCAGCTTTTTGTTTTACTTTTTACCTGTCTCCATTCCATCTCCTCGTGCATAAACCATTGCCTTGCTTCCTTCATTGTCAATATCAACCATCTGAACTGTGTATGATGGAAAAGTATTTGCCAAACACTCCAAAACCTGAGCGGCTTTTTCCTCCACCACTAGGCATAATACCGTAGGTCCAGCCCCGCTTAGCGCTGTCCCGACAGCACCTTTATCCGCCGCAGCTTGTTCAACTTTTGCCAAATGAGGAACCAACGTACTACGATATGGCTGATGAAACCTATCCTTTTTCATCATTGCCCCAGCCAGCTCCCAATTACGGGTTAATAGAGCCGTCAGCAGAACATTAGCTGATGCACTGGCTAATACCGCATCTTGGTACCCTAAGCTTCTAGGTAAGACATTGCGTGAATCGTCTGTCCGAAGCTCATAATCTGGAATTACTGCAATAACCTTGATACCTTCAAGAGGATACGAAATTAAATGTGTTTCCTTCTCCGAATGCCAGCCGACAACAAGTCCACCAGAAACGGATGCACCAGCATTGTCTGGATGCCCCTCCAATAAGGATGCATGACGGATTTTCTCCTCTGTAGATAAATGAAGATTACCAGCAATATTGGCAAGTTCAATCCCTGCTACAATCGCAGATGCACTGCTTCCTAATCCACGAGTCAATGGAATGTCGCTGCATACGGTCAAACAGCATGGCCTTAGTTCTGTATTATAGGCTGCAGCCACTTTTTTTGCGATAGAGACAATATAATTCGTTTCATCGGCAGGAAAAACCTTAAGATCTTCTGATAGAGGAATCACTTCCCACCTTTCCGAAAACCTTCCACGGACCTCTAAATACAGCGCAAGCGCGAGTCCAATAGAATCGAATCCTGGGCCAAGATTTGCGGTACTTGCTGGAACCTTGATTGAAAACATTGCCTCTTCATTCATATTTTTACCGCACCCTGCAGATGCTCAATGATGATTTTTTCATCCATTGGCAGCAGTTCCGCTTTGATTGAACTCGTCTCAACAGCCACATTCGGATCCTTCAAACCATTTCCGGTTAATACAGCCACGATCTTAGAACCGCGTTTGATTTCTCCGCTGGCCAGCTGTTTACGAATCCCAGCAATCGAGGCACATGAGGCTGGTTCAGCAAAAATTCCCTCTTTACTCGCTAATAAGTGATACGCTTCTAGTATTTCTGCATCAGACACTTCGTCAATCTTACCGTTTGATTCTTGAGCCGCTTCTACAGCAAATTTCCAGCTTGCAGGATTTCCAATCCGAATTGCTGTAGCAATTGTTTCTGGTTCCTCAAACACACGATTGTGAACAATAGCCGCTGCACCTTCGGCTTCAAAGCCTCTCATCTCGGGAAGCCCTGTCTGTTTCTTTTCATTGTATTCCTTGAATCCTTTCCAATAGGCTGTAATATTCCCAGCATTTCCAACTGGAAGGGCAAGAATATCGGGAGCAGCACCTAAAACATCTACAATCTCAAAAGCTGCTGTTTTCTGTCCTTCAATCCGGTAAGGATTAACCGAATTAACTAGTGTAATGGGGGCATTCTCACTGATATTACGGACAATTTGCAGCGCATTATCAAAATTACCTTCAATCGAAATGATTTCTGCTCCATACATGACAGCTTGTGCTAGTTTTCCCATTGCAATTTTTCCTTCTGGAATGACGACGATACAACGTATATTCGCTCTAGCCGCATACGCAGCCGCAGCAGCAGACGTATTTCCAGTGGAAGCACAAATAATTGCGTCACTTCCCTCTTCAATCGCTTTAGCAACGGCCATCACCATACCGCGATCCTTAAAAGAACCTGTTGGGTTTAACCCTTCATATTTTACATAAAGGTCAATTCCCCATTCCGCAGAAAGGTTGTTACATTTAATAAGGGGAGTATTTCCCTCATGAAGGGATAAATCCGGTGTTTCATCATTGATTGGCAGATAGTCTCTATATTCTTTTAACAGTCCGTTCCAACTCATTTTCCATTCTCCCCTTCAACACGGTACGTGCTTTTGATTTCTTTTACGATTTCATAATCATTCATTTTTTGCTGTATTTTTTCAAAATTTTCTAGAGTTGCACGATGTGTTACAAGCACGATTTCCGACGAGTGCTCTTCCTCCATCGGCAATTGTAGTATTTTATCAAAGCTGACCCCATGTTCTGCAAATAGTGTGGTGATTTTCGCAAGTACTCCCACTTCGTCCTTTACATGCAGACGGAAAAAGAATTTCGCCTTAACTTCTGAAGGCTTCTTAAGTGTTTTTGAATATTGTGGTGAAACAGCACTTCGCCCATTTACACCTAATCTCATATTCTTCATAACAGAGACGAGATCTGATACTACAGCTGTAGCAGTTGGCAGACTTCCCGCACCAGGACCATAAAACATAGTTTCCCCGACGGCTTCTCCATAGACATAAACCGCATTATATTCATTGTTCACAGATGCTAAAGGATGATGTTCAGGAAGCAAGGCAGGCTGAACACTTACTTCTACCTTATCACCATCTCTAGAAGATAAACCAATAAGCTTCATCGTATATCCAAGCCTCTTGCTATATACTAAATCCTCCTCTGAAATTCCCGTGATGCCCTCATACTTCACATCTGCTAGATCGATATTCATTGAGAATCCCAGTGTAGAAAGAATCGCCATTTTACGCGCAGCATCTAGTCCGCTGACATCCGCAGTTGGATCTGCTTCTGCGTATCCAAGTGCCTGCGCTTCCTTTAATACATCTTGGTAAGCACTGCCGTTTTTACTCATTTTCGTAAGAATAAAATTGGTGGTACCATTCACAATGCCCATCATTTTTGTAATCCGATCCGACGATAATCCATCTACAAGCCCACGTAGAATCGGGATACCTCCAGCAACACTAGCTTCATAGAATAAGTCACACTGATTATCAGTCGCAACTGTCAGCAGCTCTGAACCATATAAAGCCATTAAATCCTTGTTAGCTGTTACTACATGCTTTTTATTTTTCAAAGCCTCTAAGAGATAGGCTCTCGTTTCGTCAATCCCTCCCATAACTTCGATAATGACATCGATTTCCGGATCATCTAATACATCCGCAGGATTCAAAGTAAGCTTCTCTTCAGGAACTTCCACATCACGTTCTTTATTCAAATTTTTAACAAGAATTTTCTTTATTCGAACGGGACAGCCAATTTGATGGATTAGCTTATCCTGATTTCTTTCTATGATTTTTACTACTCCAGATCCAACCGTTCCGAGTCCTAGTAGGCCTATTGAGATAGTTTTCATTTACGTTTCCCCCTGCCGTCTGTATATCCATTAAAAACATTTGTTCTTCTATAGTAGACATTATAAATTTATTTTTCTAAAATTTCAATAGGTGCCTCCCCATTTTTCCTCATTACACTGTTTGAATCCTTATGAACTAGCAGAATACATTGAGATTTTTTTTTAAAAAGTGCTTTCCATTATGGAAAGCACTACTTTCATACCTACAAATTCTTTAGACTAGTTTTTGAAGACAAAACAATTTGCGGATTTTGTGCAGGATCAAGCCAAGAAAGAATACGGACAACATTTTTCTCTGTTGTTGCCGCACATCCAGCGGTACTTGTTCCTCTTCCCCGCCAGACATGAAGAAAAATGGCACTGCCCTTCCCTTTAATAACAGGGTCCATATTATACGAAATTACAGCCCCATATCTATAAAGCGGATGATTCATCACTTCATAGGATTTCCACTTTTTATTTGGATTCCCTTTGTAATGCACCCATTTGTTATAATCTTTTGATGATGGATCATCTACCCAGAAATCATTCTTCGTTGTTTCTTTGTAAGGCCACGTTATCGAATCCAGCTTTTTTGTTTTTCCAAAGGCTGTCCCAAACGCATACATTCCTATTGGGGTTTTACCATCACCCTCTGTTTTTTGGTTTGTGAAGCCTTTTTTTCCAACGACCCCAGACATCTTAATCAATACTCTTCGCCACTCTCCATACTTGATTTCATATGCTCGAATGGCGGCACTTGTACTTGTATTCTTTTCTCCTATGACAGTCAAAACCTGTTTTGCTCCTTTTTCCTTAAGAGCTTTGTTCATGAATCTTTTTTCGTCCGTGGTGAAGACTTCTTTGGCAGAATGAGCTTTAACATAAACAGGGCGGTTTTTATAACAAACCTGGTACCAGCTGTTCTTCCGCTCGACCACAGCTAACTTATTTCCTTTCGCCAGCGTTTTCACTGTGACTGATGTATGATCTTTTTTTTCTTTCAGGTCCGTTTTTTCCTTTAAAATAATGTTGAAAGCAGTCTTGCCGCATTCAGCAGCTAATGTTTCCTTTGGATGACTTATACTAAGAATGAAAAGGAACAGTACGAACGTACATATAATTCTTTTTTTCAAGTAGATAATCCTCCAATATCTTCTTTTACTGACAACCACTCTTTATTAACTAATGTTTTAGGTTTCCTTCCAGTTAAAATTCTACTGATATTTTCTGAACACAAGTTCATCATTTCTATCCTTGTTTCTATGCTTGAACTGGCCATATGAGGTGTAGCAAGCACATTTGGTAATGAAATCAATGGATGGTCAGATTCAATTGGTTCATTTGTGAATACATCCAGCCCTGCCCCGGCAATTTCCCCTTGAACAAGTGCTTTATGTAATGCGTCCTCATCAACAACGCGTCCTCTAGACGTATTAATAAAAATGGCTGAATCCTTCATGCGTTTGAATGCTTCCGCATCAAACATATTCTCGGTTTCGGCTGTTAAGGGGGTCATACAGACAACATAATCGGAACGTTCAAGCAGTTCTTCAAAGCTGCAATAAACAGCCCCTAGATGCTGCTCAGCGAACGGCTTCCTATTCCGATTATGGTAGAGAATCTCCATTTCAAACCCAAGGGAACGCTTAGCAACCGCTTCACCGATTTCTCCCATCCCAATTATTCCTAATGTCTTATGATGAATATCATGACCAGCTAGTAATAACGGACTCCACGATTGCCAGTTTCCCTGCTTAACTGTTTCTGCACCTTCGGCTACCCTTCTCGCCGTTGCCATTAAAAGTGCAAAGGTGAAATCAGCCGTTGTATCTGTTAAAACATCTGGGGTATTACATACAGCAATGCCCTTAGAATTAGCAGCTTCCACGTCAATATTATCGTAGCCTACTGCCATATTAGCGATTACCTTCAAATTCTCAGCTTGCGCTAATAGGCTGGAGTCAATCTTATCCGAAATCGTTACGAATAATGCATCGACCTTTTTTGCCTCTTCAAGCAAAATCTCCGGGGGAACTGCATCTTCTTCCGAATCCCATATCCTTACTTCAAACTGTTTCTTTAAGTTACCAATAATGTCGGGAACCATTTTCCTTGTAATAAAAACGGACGGTTTACTCATTCTGTAATCCCCTTTCCGTGTTTGGTTATCGTTATCATAACATAGTAAAAAAGGGCGGAAAACAGATTAAGTAAATTTTCTAAATTTTCTTTTATGTTACCTACAGCCAACTAATGGATGGGATGTTCAACTGTCTTGCAGGAACCTGAGCTATTTCATAAAATCGCTTTAAAAACTCCTCATAATAATGTGCCGTATCTGTATAGGCATTCAGCTTATCTTCCAATTCATTCGCTCTAGATTCTTTCGGGTTCGAGAAATACTCCTCAATTGTTTCTACATAATGAATAGGGAACAGCAGCCGCGAATAGAGTAAGCGTGCCGAAAAGCTAGACAGCGCTCCGAGTGCTTGGTAATCAATCATGAATTCTGTAATTTCCGGCTGATGGGTAAGTGGTTTTGCAAAGTAATGTTCCCTAGTCCACTCAGCTATATCTCGACTTCCATGATCAAATACCCAATCAAATGGGTTCTTGATACATGGTTTTCCACTCCAGATATCATTAGTAAACCTTTCATAACAAACGGTTCCTCCGTCCGTCATAACAGGTGTATCATCGATTTCAGTATCTACTAAATATTGTATTGCGTTTTCTGAAAGGGACATATAGTAAGGAAAACTTTCAATAAATTGTTTCTCAAATGAATTATTCGGATGTGCGACTAATTTGTCATTCCACATTCTTTCCAGCTGATCAATTCTCTGCTCCCAAAGTCCTTTCCATTCACCCACTCTAGAACACACCTTAATCGGTGTCGCAATGGAACGTGCCCGGTGATGAAACTTGGCTAGTTTCCTGCCCATTTGCGTGCTTCTCCCCTCTTCTTGAGAGGTGTTCTCCAGCAATAAAAATAATTGACCTTCCGTTACAGAAATATAACTCCCCTCTTTGGAAAGAATAAATCTTGAAACATACCTATCTCCCTGAAGAGCTAAATGCTCAGACATTTGATGTCTTTCAGTTAACTCTTCCTCGTTCACTTCTTCTAATGGGATGATGCTGTAAATGGCTTCGCCTGAACGGAAGGTCGGGTATCTGTTTCCTTTTTCTTCCTTATCTACAGTGATACCATACTGATCAAAGATTGTTTGCTCAATCATATTCCCCCGCCTTTTTTTAAAAGTGGCTGCACTACTTAAACATATGATGAAAGAGAAGGATTTCTGAATGATTTTCTAAATTTTAGAATACATTTTGATAATAAGCGCTTTGCTGTACAAATTGTTAGAGAAACGGGTGATTACATGACAGAAAAAGTAAATGTATCTGAACAGACGGCAAAAAGATGGCTGCTGGAGCGTGGAGTAAAGATAAAGGATATTGCAGAGCTCGTGATGTTTTTACAATCTAGTTATCATGAAAATTTACAGTTAAAGGATTGTATCCATAATGTCGAACGTGTCCTTTCTAAAAGAGAAGTTCAAAACGCAATTTTAACCGGCATTCAATTGGATATGCTTGCTGAGCAAAATATGCTAGAGCAGCCTCTTCAAGCGATCATCGAAACGGACGAAAGTCTATATGGTGTCGATGAGGTTCTTGCTTTTTCAATTGTAAATGTTTATGGTTCAATAGGTTTCACTAATTATGGATATGTCGATAAACTTAAACCTGGAATCCTCAAACATCTTAATGATAAGAGCAGCGGGAAGGTTCACACTTTTCTAGATGATATTGTCGGTGCCATTGCTGCCGCCGCATCAAGCCGTCTTGCGCATCGAGATGATAACGCAGAATAAACTTGGTTTAAGTTTATGTTTAAGGATCCGGTTTTAACTAAACAAAGCCGGCCCCATTGGACCGGCTTTACGTTATCTTTTAAAATTCCCATTGATCAAGAGAATCAAGTACATGTGTTGGCTTAACCTTATATTTAGTCAAATGTTCTTTTGTTGTTACGCCTGTGTGGACAAGCAAGGTGTCCATTCCAGCATTAATTCCTGCTAGGATGTCCGTATCGTAATTATCACCGACCATAATCGTTTCATCTTTACTGATTCCTAACACTTTCAAAGCCTGTTCTACAATTATGGATTCCGGTTTACCAATGAACACCGGCTGCACGCCGGTTGAAACCGTAACAACCGATGTGATCGAACCATTTCCAGGCAGAAAACCACGTTCTGTCGGCAAAGCAATGTCACCATTTGTTGAGATAAAGAATGCACCGTTTCGAACAGCAAGACATGCTTTTGTCAGTTTTTCATAATTGATACCACGATCAATCCCCATAACGACAAAGTCTGGTTTTTCATCCGTTATGTGAATCCCCTTTGCTTGAAGAGCGGCAATGATTCCTTCTTCTCCCACTACATAAGCAGTCGAATCGCTTTTTCGTTCTGCAATAAAATTAGCTGTCGCCATACTCGTTGTAAAGACTTGATCATCCTTTGCTTCTATTCCAAATTCACGTAATTTTTCTGCCACCTGCTCAGGTGTTCTTGATGAATTATTCGTAACAAATAAATAGGGAATCTTTCGTTTAACCAGGCCCTCAATAAAAGCACCTGCTTCTTCAATTTTCTCTGTTCCTCTATAGATTGTTCCATCTAAATCAATAAGGTAACCTTTATAGTGTGTCAATTGATAACCTCCAACCAGTTGTTTAGTTTTTAAAAGCAGATACTGGTCCTAATTCATTTATTAAGTAGGTTCTGATGTGATGAGGGTATAGTTGAAATGCTTCCAAATTTTCATCAAATAGTACGGACGTTTCTGTAAAATCTAATTCCAGATAATCCTGGATTAATTTTTTTCGAAGCGGCAGTAAACTTTTGAATTGGACAGCCATTTCACTTGTGATTACCTTTTCATCGAGGAGAATATCAATAATGTCCTCAAAACTACCGGGGTCCCGCATAATAAATCCATCAATCATTGCATTACCCGTATCTAGTACGGCATCAATGGATGTTTGTATAATTCTTTCTAAAGCAAGTTTAGATTGGCGTTCTTCCCAATTCTTAATTTCACGATAGGAAGCAAGCTGTTTTTCTAGAAAAGCTAACAACATTTCTATTCTTTCTCTATCCACAAAATACATTCTCACAAACCCCTTCTCTCTGGTTAGTCATATATCAAACATGCCTTACCTCCACTTGATAATACCATAATTCCGTCCCTTACCGACGAATCTGCTATTAAATACGGCTGTGGATTGTTATGATAAAAGAAAATAAAGGAAGTAGGGATCACCGTGGAAAAGTTTGATTTTTTATACAATGACCTCGTTGATACGAAAACTCGTTTTGTCAGCTTTGTCGGAAGTGAAATCCGCTATGACTTAGCTATTGTAATGACTGATCGATTTTATGGAAAAAAGCTTATTCTTGATATGCAAAGCAATCGTTTTGCCATCATTGGTCCTGATGATTTAGATGAAGAAGGCTACCTTGAGCATGCCTTTCAGATTTCTGCTGAAGAAGCAGAAGAACTGCACTTATTCTTAACTGAAATCGTTTAGCATGCTCCATCTTCATATGGACATCCTATAAAGGGAGGATGATACCAATGACCGATAATTATCATGATTTCCTTAATGTTGAAAAACAACGTCATTCCCTGATACCAGAGGAATTTCCAGAAGGTTCATACGGTTCTTCACGAGCAGCAAGTTCACCTGTTGAAAATAAAAGCTCAGATTGGAAAGAAGGACAATCGTTCCAAAGTGCTTTTAATTATGAAAATAAATCGTTGCAAGAAAACCTGCCAAGACAATACCCTGGTGCAGCTGTACCTGAAGATCTAAAAAAACGTAAACAATAATAAAATGGACAACCACTAGCCATGCGGCAGTGATTGTCCATCTTCCTTAACTATTTAACCTTTTTCATTACGAAGTAGGGACATCCAAAATTACAGTATTCATACAGATATTCTGATAATGTACTTATTTTCGTATCAAAGGTTGCCTTTTGATTTTGATCATCAAAAAACCCGCGAAGCCGCAATTGACCATAGCCCCAATCACCGACTATATAATCATACTTAGTCAATATCTCACTATATCTAGCTAGAAAAGCTTCTTCATTATATCCGTCCCTTTGTTCTTCTACCATTTCATAGTTCAGATTATTGATGCTAATCATGTTCATCACCTCGCAGCTTATAACTTGTTCCTTAAATTATAACGTATTCTCCATGATTTTCTAAGCGAAATTTAGATAAAACTGTCCATGATATGTAATAGGGGGTGCTTAACACTTGAAAAAAACAATCTTAACCGTCAGCTTAAGCTCTTTTATTGCCTTAACGGGTTGTTCTAGTGACAACAATCACGAATCTAATGAGAGTATGGAAAAGAATCGTAATCAAGCAAATCCTAGCCAAATTAATTCTCCAGCTACGATTTATGATGAAGATTACCAAAACAAAGATAACTCTCCCCAGGATTTTGGTTTTACTCGTTTAACCAATGCCACCATCAATGGGAAGAAAATCAACAATCAAACACCAACGGTTGATCGTGAACAGCTTGCATCAATTATTACTCAACTTACTGTCCAACTGCCAAATGTTAAAGAAGCATCGACTTTAGTGACTGACGAAAAAGTATTAGTGGTTTACTCCACAGATACTTCTAACCGCTTTGTCACAGCTGATCAAGTTAAACGGACGGCTGCCTCTGCAGTCCCGCGCTACTATCATATATATGTCAGTGATAATAATGTGCTGGCTCGTGATATTGAAGATTTTTCAGTTCATTCTACTCAAAGTCGTGATGTTGATCCGGCGATCAATTCCATTATTCAATTGATGTTAAAGTCACCACAAGGCAATAAGCTTTCTGATGGGGAAAATGAAAATGGCAAAATGAAAGGTGAAACGTCCATGTAATCAACTGGATGAGATTAGAAAACCCCCGTTTAAAATAGGGGGCTTTTTTTTGCATTTATACTTCTTCCTTAAGGAGCATTGCATCTCCTTTTAACTGTTTTTGTTTGGCGGCTGCATTTACCTGCTCATCCGCATGATAAGACGAACGAACCATTGGTCCCGCTTCACAATGACTAAAGCCCTTCTGAATAGCTATTTTCTTTAGTTCATTAAATTCTTCTGGTGTGTAATACTTAAGCACGTTAAGGTGTTTTTTCGACGGTTGTAAATATTGTCCAATTGTCATAATATCCACCTTATTCGCCAATAAATCATCCATGGTTTCAAGGATTTCTTCCTTTGTTTCACCTAATCCAATCATTAAACTTGATTTGGTTGGGATATCTGGATACATCTCCTTGGCTCTAAGCAGCAGTTCTAATGACCGATCATACTTAGCACGTGCACGAACTCGATTTGATAGACGACGTACCGTTTCAATATTGTGATTGAGAATATCTGGTTTCGCATCCATTAGATTTTTTAGATTTTCGTATACCCCGCCCATATCGGAAGGAAGCACCTCAATTGATGTAAATGGATTTTTCCTGCGAATGGCCCTAACTGTTTCTGCAAATACAACCGAACCACCGTCTTTTAAATCGTCTCGAGCGACAGCCGTAATGACCGCATGCTTTAAATTCATCGCAGCAACCGAATCAGCCACTCTTTCAGGTTCTGCTAAATCTAACTCTGTCGGCAGACCTGTCTTAACCGCACAGAAACGGCAGGCTCTTGTGCAAATGGCTCCGAGAATCATGAAGGTGGCTGTCCGCCTTACTGCCCAACATTCATGAATATTGGGACACTTTGCCTCCTCACATACAGTATGTAAATTTTTCTCACGCATCATTTTTTTTAAACCCGTATAGTTCTCATTTGTATTGAGCTTAATTTTAAGCCATTCCGGTTTACGAAGAGGCTCTTCTTTAGTCGCCATGAACGTCACTCCATTCTCATTGTGAATAACAGGAAGTATGTCTTTAATAGCCACTTTACCAAATAAACAATTATTCAACAAGTTATAGGTCGATCTTCCATAATTTTAAAATAATGTTTTTTGACCTGTAATAGCAAACTAGATGTAATAGACTAGGAAGGAGACTAGATGGGTGAAGTGGAAATTAGTACTCGTTGTTTTTATTATAATTTTAAGTTTCCCAAGAGAACATCGAACGGGCATCGCGGCATCAACAGCACATTCTTCTGAAGTCATTTATCAAAAGCGGATGGAACTTTATAAAAACATGGAAACTGCCTTGCAAATTCCTTGGTATTATTTAGCTGCTGCCGATCAGTATGAATATAGTATCCGAGGTTCAAATAAATCTGAACCGCTGTCGGGTGTCATTGCGATTCAAATTAAACCTTCGAAATGGTCCGGGGTTCTTAACCCTGAGCCAAACGATCAAAATCCCCTTTCTATCAATTTTTTCGGCGGATCCGGTTTAGATGGAAACGGTGATGGACTGGCAGATAGAACCAATGATGAAGATCTGCTGTTCACTTTTGCCAAGCATCTTTTATCCTATGGAACAGATGATGATAATATCCGAATTGCGCTTTGGAATTATTATAAACGGGATAAAGCAGTCGGAATCATTATGGGAAACGCACAAATGTATAAGAAGTTTAATCGAATCGACCTGCAGGAGAAAGCATTTCCTGTTCCTGTGGGGACGGACTATACCTTCCACAGTACTTGGGGAGTTGCCCGTGGATGGGGAGGAAGACGCTCGCATGAAGGAACAGATATTTTTGCCCATTATGGGTTACCTGTTCGTTCTACCTGCTATGGAATCATTGAAATGAAAGGATGGAATCGTTTTGGCGGATGGCGGATAGGAATTCGCGACATGAACAATACCTACCACTATTTTGCTCATTTAAATGGATTCACGAAAGATTTAAAAGTAGGTCAGATTGTCGAACCGGGACAAGTAATTGGAAGTGTAGGCAGCACTGGATATGGGCCACCTGGGACAGCCGGAAAATTCCCGCCTCATCTGCATTTCGGACTTTACAAAGATAATGGTAATCTGGAATGGAGCTTTGACCCTTACCCTCACCTCCGTGTTTGGGAACGAAAGGATACCTTAAAAGCTAGGCAATAATCGCGGAGGAATTTTTTAGTATTAAGAAATATCCCTTTTCCTAAAGCATACGTTTTAAGGAGGGGGGGTAGCATGTTTCATAAGAGAGCTAAACCAAGTATTGAGTTAAAGAGGTTCTTTAGAGGAATTCTCTCCTTGAAAAAGATTTTCATCTATACCTTTATAATCTTTCTCATTTGCAGTGGCTTTTCAATTTGGTTTATTGATAAAGCTATTGAGCCTGTGATTATGAAAGTGGCACAGAAAGAAATTAAACGCGCGGCAACGGAAGTCATTAATGATTCGTTCCATAAAAACCTGTCTAAAGAACTGCCCGACAATGATATTGTCTTGACCCATTATCAAACAGGAGACCCTGCCCCATCCTATAGCTTTAATCCTAAATTATATAATGAAGTTCGAGAGGAAACTATAAAGGATATTCAAGATCAATTAGGAATAAGTAATCAAAACCCATTTCAGAAAAAACCCAATAAAAATCAATTAAAATCAGTGATTTATTATATACCACTAGGCGTAGTTACAAGAACCTCTATTTTAGCAAATATAGGACCAAAAATTCCTGTTGAAATGGCTCTGGTGGGCCACGTTGAAATGGACTATGAATTCAAATCTACAGGTGCGGGGATTAATAATACGTATTTAGAATTATTTGCTCGTGTAGGTGTTCATATGGAGGTTGTCATTCCAACCTTCAAAGAAGAAACGCCAGTTGAGCAGGTGATTAACCTTGGAGGCCGTTATATTCCTGGCAGGGTGCCAAATTTTTATGGAACCGATCGAAATCTTATAACACCTTCCGTACGAGATTCAGGGGAAAAATAAAAAGAGAAACGGGTACAATCCCGTTTCTCTTTTCACCTTTTACTCGACATGACATTTTTTTATGACTAAATGATTATGTTTGAGTAAATCCAGCTCATACACCTTTTCCAACACGTTTCCCTGCTCTTCAATAATCTCGATGATCGGTCGTTCCCCCATCCCCGTGTTTTGTTTAGAAACAATCCCTTTTCGTCCATCGCTTAGTTCAACAACTAGTCCGACTGGATAAATAGCAACCGACCGTCTAAACGCTTCAATAATCTTCACATCAAATTGTGTACCTGCACCCGAATAGAGAATTTCTAATGCTTCATGAGGCAGCAAGGCATTACGATATACTCGATTAGACGTCACTGCATCAAAAACATCCGCCACCGCTATAATTTTTCCATAAAAGTGAATATCCTCGCCGCTTAATCCTCTTGGATAACCTGTCCCATCAAGCCTCTCGTGATGCTGGTAGGCACAGTGAGCGACAAGCAAAGGAATGGTATGTACTCCTCGTAATAATTGAAAACCAAACTCGGAATGTTTCTTCATTGTTTCAAATTCATCTTCCGTCAAGCGGCCTGGTTTTAAAATAATTTCAGTTGGAATCATCATTTTGCCAACATCATGCATGATGGCACCTAACCCGAGAATCTCCATTTGCTTCTGATTTAATTTAAGCTCAAGTCCCATTGCTAGAGAATATAAGGCAACATTAAGCGAATGAGTAAAAATGTAATGATCATAGGCATACACATCAGTTAACAAGGACAGTAATTCTTTATTATTATTCACTTCCGTCAAAATAGAGCGGACAAGATCAGTAAATTTCTTGGTTGCTTTTTCTAAAACAAAGGAATCACTAATTTTTTGTTTCTTATTAAGTTGACTAAATGTTTCTTGAATGGTCAGTACCGCTTGATTTCTTGTTTTATCTGGAAGAGAGGGATTCGGCTTAATATGTAAGGTCCGTCCATCCTCAATATATACAAAAGGGATATCTAATTCGATAAGCCGCTTAATCATATTATTCG